>DATMVH010000205.1:0-3668 GCA_035563395.1 Solirubrobacteraceae bacterium | reverse complement strand
CGGGCGTGTCGCGCCGGCGAACCCGCCGGGCGCGGCCGGGACCGCCGCGCGGCCGTCGTCCCCGCGCAGGGCGAGGAGCGAGCCCACGACGGCGGCCGCCGCGCAGAGGCAGAGGGTGAGGAGGGCGTAGGCGAGCCGCGCCGGCACGCCACCCAGGGTAAGGAGTACGCCCGCGCAACGGCGTTGGATGCCCGCGTCGCAGGGCATCCCGCCTTGTGCGCTGAGCGCTACGCCTCGGTCAGCCCGCGCCGGATCGCGTAGCGCACGAGCTCGACGCGGTCGCGCATGCCGAGCTTGCGCAGCAGGTTGGCGCGGTGCGACTCGACCGTCTTCTCCGCCAGGTGGAGGATCTCGGCGATCTGCTTGTTCGTGTGCGCCTCCGCGATGAGCTTGAGGACCTCCCGCTCGCGCGGCGACAGCGGCTCCTCGGGACCCGCGGAGTCGTCCGACATCCACTCGCGGATGAGCGAGCGCTCGACCGCGTTGGTGAGGAACGCGTCCCCGCGGTGCACGGCGCGCATGGCGTTGAGCAGCGCCGAGTCGACCTCGCGCTTGAGCACGTAGCCGGACGCCCCGGCCTTCAGCGCGTCGAACACGTAGCGCTCGTCGTCGTGCATGGACAGCGCGAGGACCTGCGTCTTGGGCAGGTGCGCGCGGATCTGGCGTGCCGCCTGCAGCCCCGTCATGCGCGGCATGGAGACGTCCATGACGCACAGGTCGGGCCGCGCCTGCAGCGCGCGCTCGAAGGCCTCGACGCCGTCCTCGGCCTCGGCCACGACCTCCATGTCGGCCTGGCGGTCGATCAGCAGCCGCAGGCCGCCGCGCACGATGCCGTGGTCGTCTGCGATCAGGACTCTCATGTCGCTCCCATGGTCAGCTCGATGGTGGTGCCCGCGCCCGGCGCGGAGAAGATCTCGAGGCGGCCGCCGACGAGCAGCGCCCGCTCCCGCATGCCCGACAGCCCCAGCCCGCCCGGCCGTCCGCGCACGCGGCCGTGCGACCGGCGGGCGGGCGAGGCGTCGAAGCCGTCGCCGTCGTCGCGGATGCGCAGGACGATGCGGCCGACGAAGCACAGCTCGACGTCGACCGTCGCCGCACGCGCGTGCTGCGCGATGTTCGACAGGCTCTCCTGCGTGACGCGGTAGATCACGAGCTGCTCCTCGTCCGAGAGGACGGGCGGCGTGCCCGTGTGCCGGAAGCCCACCTGTACGCCGGTGCGGCGGCCGAAGTCGGCGACCTGCGAGGCGAGCGCGGGGATGAGCCCGTGGTCGTCGAGCGCCGTCGGGCGCAGCTGCCGCGCGAGCGTGAGGAGCTCGTCCATCGCCTGCGTGACGAGCTGCTGGGTCTCGTGCAGCTCCGCGCGGAGGCCGTGCGGCGCGTCGCTCATCGTGGCGGACAGGCGCAGGAGGATCGCGGTGAGCGCCTGGTTGACCTCGTCGTGCAGGTCCTGGGCGATGCGCGAGCGCTCCTCCTCCTGCGCCCGCAGGACGGCGCGGCCGGCGTCGCGGCGCTCGTCCTCGATCCGGTCGAGCATGCGGTTGAAGGTGGTTCCGAGGTCCTGCACCTCGCGCGCGGCGCTGCGCGGCGTGCGCGCGCGCATGCCGGGGCGGGCGAGGTCGACGCGCGCCATCGCCTGCACGAGGCGGTCGATCGGCTCGAGCCGCGCGCGGAGCAGCAGCGAGTTGAGCAGGATCGCGCTCGACACGGTGAGGGCCAGGACGAGCAGCCCGTCGGGGTCGGCGAGGCCGGGAAGGCGGTCGCGCGCGACCATCGCGGCCACGAGCGCGGTGACGCCGACGAGGGCGCCGTTGACGGCGAGGACCTGCGTGAGGAGAGTGGAGCGGCGCATGACAAGCTCTGCCCGACTCATCGGCAGCGGCGGCGGGCATGCTTACCCGTGCGGGACCCCATCCCCCCGTGCGGGCCGCGATCCCGACGCTATACTTCGTGAAGCATTGAAAGCGGATCGTCTTCAGAGGGAATCGACATGAGTCCGTCCGGCGCCGAGGTCATCCGGCAGATCAAGCAGCAGGTCGAGGAGGTCGATCCGGCCGAGGTCTCCGAGCACCTCGGCGACGGGGTCACGGTCGTCGACGTGCGCGAGACGGAGGAATGGGACCGCGGCCACATCCCCGGCGCGACCCACGTCCCGCGCGGCTATCTGGAGTCGCGGATCGAGGGCGCGCAGCCCGATCGCGACGCGCGCATCGTCCTCTACTGCGCCTCCGGCCAGCGCTCCGCGCTCGCGGCGCACACGCTGAAGAACCTCCTCGGCTACACGAACGTCGCCTCCATGACGGGCGGCATCACGCTGTGGAAGGACCGCGGCTACAAGCTCGAGGTCTCGCGCACGCTCACGCCCGAGCAGCGCGACCGCTACGGCCGCCACCTGCTGCTGCCCGAGATCGGGCCGGAGGGCCAGGCGAAGCTGCTCGAGGGCAAGGTGCTCCTGCTCGGGGCGGGCGGCCTCGGGTCGCCGACCGCGCTCTACCTCGCCGCCGCCGGCGTCGGCACGCTCGGCATCGTCGACGACGACGACGTCGACCTGTCGAACCTGCAGCGGCAGGTGATCCACACGACGGACAGCATCGGCACGCCGAAGGTCGACTCCGCGGCCGCGGCCATCGCGGCGCTCAACCCGGACGTGAAGGTCGTGAAGTACCCAGTCCGGCTCGACGCGTCCAACATCATGGAGATCATCCAGGGCTACGACGTGATCGTCGACGGGGTGGACAACTTCCCGACGCGCTACCTGCTCAACGACGCGACGGTGCGCCTCGGCATCCCGGTCGTGTCGGCGTCGATCCTCGGCTTCGACGGCCAGCTCTCCGTGTTCAAGCCGCACGACGGGCCGTGCTACCGCTGCCTCTACCCGGTGCCGCCGCCGGCCGAGCTCGCCCCGTCCTGCGGCGCCAACGGCGTCCTCGGCGTCCTGCCGGGCACGATGGGCCTGCTGCAGTCGACGGAGGTCGTGAAGCTCCTGACCGGCGCGGGGGAGCCGCTGATCGGCCGGCTCCTCCTGTACGAGGCGCTGAGCGCGTCGTTCACGGAGCTGAAGGTCCGGCGGGATCCCGACTGCCCGATCTGCTCGCGTCCGGCGGACGACATCACCGACGAGGAGATGGGCGTCTTCCCCGACTACGAGGCCTTCTGCGCCGCCGCGGGGTAGCCTGCCGGCGATGGCCACTATCAAGATCCCCCCGGTGCTGCGCGCCTCCGTGGGCGGCGAGAAGGAGGTCACGGCGGCCGGCGGCGACGTCGGCGCGGTCCTCCGGTCGCTCGCCGACCAGCATCCTGGCACCGAGTCGCAGCTCTTCGGCCCGGACGGGTCGCTGAACCGCTACGTCAACGTGTACCTGAACGACGAGGACGTCCGCGTCCTCGGCGGGCTGGACACCTCCGTCGGCGAGTCCGACGTGCTGGTGATCCTGCCCGCGATGGCCGGCGGCCGCTGACGCCGCCGGCCACCCGCCGGTCCTGTCCGGTGCCGGGCGGGGGCGCCGCCGGCGACGCCCCCGGGCGCTAGTTGACGTGCCCGGGGAGGTTGAGAGCGCGGCTGATCGGTGGTTGGCCGCCGAGTGAGCTGTGGGGTCTGCGCTCGTTGTAGTGGCGGAGCCAGTGTGGCAAGGCGGCGTTGCGGGCGTCGTGATCGCGGTAGCGCAGGCCCT
>DATMVH010000204.1:0-2523 GCA_035563395.1 Solirubrobacteraceae bacterium | reverse complement strand
CGCGTCGATGCAGAAGTTGCGGGCCCCGGCGTCGCCCAGCACGCGCGCCGCCCGCTCCACCGCCCAGCCCTTCACGAGGCCTGACGGGTCGAGCGCGCCGGGCAGCGGGGCACGCACGTCGAAGTAGCCGCCGGTGCGCCGCCGCAGGCGCTCGCAGCGCGCGAGCACCGCCCGGACGAGCGGATCGGCGTCGCCGAGCGCCAGCTCCCGGCGGTTCAGGCGCGAGATCTCGCTCCGCGGGTCATAGGTGCTGAACGTCGCGTCCACCCGGCGCAGCCACGCGAAGGCGCGGTCGAGCGCCGCCGGCGCCACCGACGCGTCGCGGACGTCGATCGCCACCGGCATCCCCATGACCCGCTCGACGCGCCGCATCAGTACGCGAAGCGCTCCGTGTAGACCTGCCGGCGCGAGACGCCGGAGCGGTCGAGGCTCGCGCGCGTGGCCTCCGTCATCCCGGGCGGGCCGCAGACGTAGACGTCGCGCTGCGCGATGTCGGGCACGAGCTGCTGCAGGTGCTCGGGCGAGAGCAGCGCCTGCGCGCCGTCCGCCCGGTGGTCGCCGAGGACGTAGTGGACGACGGCCCCGCGCCGCCGGGCGAGCTCGTCGAGCTCGTGGCGGAGGATGACGTCCTCCGGGCGCAGCGCGCGATAGACGACCGTGATGTCGCCCGGCCCGCCGGGCATGTCCTCGAGCAGCGCGCGGATCGGCGTGATGCCGACGCCGCCGGCGATGAGGGCGACGCGCCGCCGCCGCCGCGCCGCGGTGGTGAACGCGCCGAACGGCCCTTCCGCGATCACCCGCGTGCCGGGCGGGATGGTGGCGAGGCGCCGCGTGTAGTCGCCGAGGGCCTTGACGGTGATCCGCAGCCGGCGGCCGTCCGGGGCCGCGGAGAGGGAGAACGGATGCGCCTCCCACCAGTGATCGCGGGTCAGGAAGCGCCAGGTGAAGAACTGGCCGGCCCGCGCGCCGAGACGCTCCAGCCGCACGCCGCCGATCTCGAGCGACACGACGCCGGGCGCCTCCTCCACGACGGCCGTGACGTGGAGGCGGTGGACGACGCTGCGGACGAGCGGGACCCCGAGCCGGTACACGACGAGCACCGCCAGCGTGGTCCCGTAGAGGGCGTACCAGTACGCCCGGGCCAGTGGCTCGCCGACGAAGTCCGACCCCGTGGCGAGCTGGTGGCTGAAGGCCAGGGCGATCGCCAGGTACGCGTAGAGGTGGACGAAGTACCACGTCTCGTAGCGCAACCGCCGCCGCACGCGCGCCGCCGAGGTGACCGCCACGGCGACGAGCAGCGCGAGCCCCGCGGCCGCCGTGATCACGCCGGGGTAGCCCGTGATCAGGCGCGCGATCTCGGCGGCGAGCGAGATCCGGTCGCCGAGCGTGTATCCCGCGGTGACGAGGACGGCGTGCGCCAGCAGCAGGCCGAGGCAGGCGGCGCCGTTCCAGCGGTGCCAGCGGGTCAGGCGGTCGAAGCCGGCGAGGCGCTCGAGCGCCGGCAGGCGCGCCAGGAGCAGGAGCTGGAGGAGCGCGAGGTACGCGCCGAGCAGGCCGCTGACCCGGCCCAGCCCGGTGAGCAGCGTCGAGGTGTCGTGGACGTCCTCGATGCCGCCGGTCCACGCCCACAGGCCGGCGACCGCGACCCCGTTCGCCAGCGTGAGGAGCGCCAGCGCGCCGCCGGCGATCCTCCCGCGGAGTCTGCCCACCCCGGGAGTGTCGCGCCGCTCCGCGACCGGGTCAAACCCGGCGAGAACGTAGGCTGTCGCCCCGTGGACGCCTTCCTCGCCGTGGTCAGCCGCCGGGAGGTGCGCGACTACGCTCCCGCGCCGGTGCCCGACGACGCCGCGCGCCGGATCCTCGAGGCCGGCCGGCTCGCCGGGAGCTCGCGCAACCGGCAGGCGCGCCGCTTCATCGCCATCCGCGACCGCGCGCTGCTCGACGGGCTCGCCGACGCCGTGTACACGCCGTCGAACCTGCGCGGGGCGGCGCTGGCGGTGGCCGTGCTCACCGCCGGCAAGGGCCCGGCGGGGTTCGACGCCGGCCGTGCGGCGCAGAACATGATGCTCGCGGCGTGGAACGAGGGCATCGGCTCGTGCCCGAACGGCATCGCGGACCCCGAGCGCTGCGCGGCGGTGCTCGTGCCGCGCGACGGTGAGCAGGTGGCGACCGTGGTCACGTTCGGCTACCCCGCGCGGCCGTGGGACCCTGAGCGCCGCTCGCCCGAGGAGGCGATCGCGCGAGCGGACCGGCTGCCGTTCGACGCGGTCGTCGAGTGGCGATGACCGCTCGGTGACGACGCCTGACGGGCGCCGGCCGGAGCAGGACGATCGGCGCTCCGGCAGCGACGAGAGGAACAGCCAGTCCGTCCATGGCCGTGCCGGCGAGCTCGGCGCCGCGTCACGGAAGGCGCCGGCACGAAGGCGTGCGCCGTGATCGCCCGGCCCCAGGGGGGCGCGGCGCGGTCGCCCGTCCGCTTCCTCGAGCGCGCGGCGGCCGTCTTCCCCGCCCGCACGGGCGTGG
>DATMVH010000203.1:0-10277 GCA_035563395.1 Solirubrobacteraceae bacterium | reverse complement strand
CGCTCGTGCACCGCCGCCCAGCCCGCGTCCTCCAGGATCCCGGCGGCGGCGCGCGACAGGGCGAGCGCCTCGCGGGCGAGCGCCGGCGTGTCGTAGCGGCCGGCCGTGCGCTTGAGCTCGCCCTCGAGCCCGCGCGACGCGTCCTCGAAGCAGACGTAGGCAGGGGAGACGGCGTGGACGCGCTCGGCGAACGCCGGGTCGATCCACAGGAAGCCCGTCCCGTCGGCGCCGCACAGCCACTTCTGTCCCGCCGCGGCGTACGCCGCGCAGCCGAGCGCCCGGACGTCGACGGGCACCGCGCCCGCGCCCTGCGCGCCGTCCAGGACCACGGGCACGCCCGTCTCCGCGAGCGCCGCGGGCGCGACCTCGCCGCCGACCCAGCTCACGTGCGAGACCGCCACGACCTTCGTGCGCGGGCCGACGGCGTCGGCGACGTCCCGGAACGGGACCGCGCGCACGCTCGCGCCGCGCTGCCGCGCGTGCAGGAGCGGACCCAGCAGGCCCGGGTGCTCCTGGTCCGACGTGATCACCTCGTCGCCCGGCCCGAGCGCCATGCCGGCGAGGACGCGGCCGAGGCCGTCGGACGCCGACGTCGTCAGCGCGATCTCCTCGACGGGCGCGCCCGCGACGCGGGCATACGCGGCGCGCAGGTCGTCCAGCAGCCCCATGCGCGCCTGGAAGTGCTCCGTGAACCGCCCCGCGGCCTCCTGCGCCGTGAGCGCCTCGCGCGCCGCCCGCACCGCGGCGGCGGGCAGCGGCCCGTCCGTCCCGCTGTTGAGGTACGCGACGCGCTCGAGCACGGGGAACTCCGCCCGCAGGGCTGCCGGATCCATCGCCCGCAGGCTAGACGGCGCGCGAGGATTGCAGTACGACGGTGCGGCGCGCAATGACGGAGACCGTCGGTGTCCGCGGGTTGCGCCAGAACCTGAGCAAGTACCTGGATCGCGTCAAGGCGGGCGAGGACCTCGTCGTCACCGAGCGGGGAAAGCCGGTCGCGCGCCTCATCCGGTCCACGACCGACGCCTACGCCGAGCTCGCGTCGGAGTTCGGTGCGACCGTCCCGGCGGAGCCGCTCGAGGTCATCGCGGCCCGTCTGTCCCCGCCTCGCGCCCCGGCGGGCACGACCGACGCGCTCCTCGCGGAGGGTCGCCGGGGCCGGTTCGGCTGACCGGTGGCCACGGTCACCTCGACACGAGCGCGCTCGGCAGGGTGCTGCTCGGCGAGGGCGATGCGCCCGCGATCCTTCGTGCGCTCGGAGCCTACGAGCAGCGGGTGGCGAGCCGCCTCGCGCGCGTGAAGCTGCGTCGGGTCGCCTTGCGGCACGCACGGCTCGGCGACGCGACGGCGCTGCGGCTGGCCGGCGCCGGCCGGCTGGACGCGCTCATGACCTACGACGCGCGCCTGGCGGAGGGGACGCGACGCCATGGCCTGCCCGTGGTGGCGCGGCGTGAGGTTCGAAGCCGCGGCGAGTGACTCCCGAGGCCCGCGCGGCCCGGCG
This sequence comes from Solirubrobacteraceae bacterium, assembly GCA_035563395.1. Classification (GTDB taxonomy): domain Bacteria; phylum Actinomycetota; class Thermoleophilia; order Solirubrobacterales; family Solirubrobacteraceae; genus DASQMT01. Next base: position 8,779 of record DATMVH010000203.1, on the reverse strand, counting down.
CGCCGCGGATAGCATCACGGCGCCATGCACGTGCTGCTCCCCGACGGCTCCCGCCGCGACCTCGACGACGGCGCGAGCGGCGCCGACCTCGCCGCCGCGATCGGGCCCGGCCTCGCGCGCGCCGCGCTCGCGGTGAAGGTCGACGGGGACCTGCGCGACCTGTCCGCGCCGTTGCCCGAGGGCGCGCGCGTGGAGATCGTCACGGACCGCTCGCCGGACGCGCTCGAGCTGATCCGCCACGACACGGCGCACGTCCTCGCCGCCGCCGTGCTCGACCTCTATCCCGGCACGCGCATCTCCATCGGCCCGCCGATCGAGGACGGCTTCTACTACGACTTCGAGTTCCCGGCAGGCGTCACCGTCTCCGAGCACGACCTCGGCGCGCTGGAGGACCGCATGCGCGCGCACGTGAAGGCGGACGAGCGGTTCGAGCGCGAGGACGTCGGGGTGGACGCCGCGCTCGCGCGCTTCCGCGCCGAGGACCAGCCCTACAAGGTCGAGCTGATCGAGGACCTCGTGCAGCACGAGGGCGTCGACACCGTCTCGCTCTACACGAACGGCCCGTTCACCGACCTCTGCCGCGGGCCGCACGCGCCGTCCACCGGCCGCATCAAGGCGTTCAAGCTCCTCTCGGTGGCGGGCGCGTACTGGCGCGGCGACGCGAGCCGCCAGATGCTCACCCGCATCTACGGCACCGCGTTCCACTCCGCCAAGGACCTTGACGCGCACCTCGAGCGGCTCGAGCAGGCGCGCGCGCGCGACCACCGCAAGCTCGGCCGCGAGCTCGACCTCTTCCTGTTCAGCGAGCTCTCCCCGGGCTCGCCCTTCTGGCAGCCGAACGGCATGGTGGTGTGGAACGGCCTCACGGAGCTGTGGCGCGCGGAGAACGCCGCGCGCGGCTACCGCGAGGTCAAGACGCCGATCGTCTACGACGCCGACCTCTTCAAGGCCTCCGGGCACTGGGACGTGTACCGGGAGAACATGTACTTCACGGAGGTCGAGGACCGGCTCATGGGCCTCAAGCCCATGAACTGCCCGGCGCACATCCAGCTCTTCAAGAGCGCCCGCCGCTCCTACCGCGACCTGCCCGTGCGCTACTCCGAGGCGGGCCTGGTCCACCGCCACGAGCCGAGCGGCACGCTGCACGGGCTGCTGCGGGTGCGCCACATCACGCAGGACGACGCCCACATCTTCTGCACGGAGGAGCAGATCCCCGACGAGGTCAACCGCTGCCTCGACTTCGGCTACGCGATCTACGACGCCTTCGGGTTCGAGCCGCGGCTCGAGCTCTCCACGCGGCCGGAGAAGCGGATCGGGTCCGAGGAGATGTGGGACCGGGCGGAGGCGGCGCTCGAGGACGCGCTGCGCCGGCGCGGCGTGGAGTTCGAGCTCAACCCGGGGGACGGCGCGTTCTACGGCCCGAAGATCGACCTGCACATGACCGACTCGATCGGCCGCTCCTGGCAGCTCGGCACCGTCCAGCTCGACTACGTGATGCCCGAGCGCTTCGAGCTCACATACACCGGCGCCGACAACGCGGAGCACCGCCCGGTGATGATCCACCGCGCGCTCATGGGCTCGTTCGAGCGCTTCATCGGGATCCTCGTCGAGCACTACGCGGGCGAGTTCCCGCTCTGGCTCGCGCCGCTGCAGGCGATCGTCCTCCCGGTCGCCGACCGCCACAACGACTACGCCGGGCAGGTGGCGGCGCGGCTCCGGGACGCCGGCCTCCGCGCACGCGTCGACGACCGCGGCGAGTCCGTCGGCCGCAAGATCCGCGAGGCCGAGCTCGCGAAGGTGCCGTACATGCTCGTGGTCGGCGACCGCGAGGCCGAGGCCGGCGCGGCCGCGCTGCGCCGCCACAAGGAGGGCGCTCTGGGCACGCTCGCGGTGGACGAGATCGCCGAGCGGCTGCGCGGGGAGGCCGCCGATCGGCAGGCCGCCGGATGAGGGCCCGGGACGGCGGCGGGGCGGCTCCGCCGCTATACTTCGCGGCGTTGATCACACGTTCCCAGCACCTGCGGCGCCGCGCTTGACGGCCAGCCGCATCACCACCAGCTAGTGCCGGTCCCGCGAAGGTTCGACCGGCAACCGCCGGAGCGCGACACCACCCGCATCAACGAGCGCATTCGGGTCCCCGAAGTCAGGCTGATCGACGAGACCGGTCAGCAGGTGGGGATCATGCGTACCAACGAGGCCCTGCGCTACGCGCAGGACCGCGATCTGGACCTCGTCGAGGTGGCGCCCGACGCCAAGCCGCCCGTCTGCCGCGTCCTGGACTACTCGAAGTACAAGTACGAGCAGGCCCAGAAGCAGAAGGCGGCGCGCAAGCACCAGCAGCAGATCACGATCCGGGAGATCAAGTTCCGGCCGAAGATCGCGCAGCACGACTACGACACCAAGAAGGGCCACGTCGAGCGCTTCCTCAAGGCGCGCGACAAGGTCAAGGTGACGATCATGTTCCGCGGTCGCGAGATGGCCCACCCCGAGCGCGGGGAGATGATCCTCAACCGCCTCGCGGACGAGCTCCAGGATCTCGCCGTCGTCGAGCAGCGCCCCCAGCAGGACGGGCGCAACATGACGATGATGCTCGCGCCCACCCGGCAGCAGCCGGCCGCGTAGCAGCGCGGCCGGCTCTGCGCCGCTCGCTGCGTCCCTCCGGCCGAGCGCCGAAGGGGACGCCGCGGGACAGCTTGCGCGACAAGGAGCTACTCCCCGGCGGCGCCGATCCAGCCATCGAGCTCCTTGACGCGACGGCGGCCGCCGACGTCGGCGCTGATCACGGCGTACTCGCTCTGATCGCCGAACGGGCTGACGGCGGTACGGAGCCACCAGCGGCCTTGGCGGAATTCCGCGGGCGGATGCAGCTCCTGGATGCGGTCGGCGCCGACGCCGACCCGCAGGCCCTTCCACGTTCTGAAGCGGCGGCTCTTGACGACGAACGACTGCGCCTTGCCGACCGTGTCCGTGCACGTCGTTTCACCGGGTCCGTGACCGCCGAAGTTCATGAAGTCGATCGTCAGCTCGAGCCGGCGCCACGTGACGCGGCACCAGTACGCGGCCCGTAGCGACCGCGACGAGGGCGCGCCGAAGGTCCTGGTCGCTGCGGCGATCGTCGGATCGCGCCGAGTGTCGAACGATCCGATCTGCCGAACGATCTGCGCCCCGGCGCGGATCGTGTAGGTCTTCGCCTGCGACCGGCTCGGCAGGCTGTGCGCCGGCGCCGCGACAAGCAGCGACGCGAGGGCGAGGAAGGTGCCGCGACGCATGACGCGACCGTGTCTTCGGTGGCAGCTCACGTCAACGCCCCGCGGTCGAGGCGCCGCCGCCGTACGTCCTTCGTTCAGGGCCGGACGTGCTCGCCGGAACGCGGGGCATCCGCCGCACGCGCGACGCGGCGGAGCTCCAGCTGACCTTTGCGGCATGTCGGGCGGGTGACGCCGCGCAGGAGCGGCAACGGTTGGGGCGGGATCGAGTAGTCGACGTGGCAGACCTCGCGCGTGCACGTCATCTCCACGTTGGAGGCAACCGGGGCGGCCATGCGCCGACCTTATACGACCGCGGCGTCACCGCTGCGTCGCCTGCGCCTCGCCGACGAGCGTGCCGCCCGTGAAGGCCTCGAACTCGGAGACGCGGACGAAGCGCAGGGCCGGCCGCGCGGCCGTGTCGCAGTCCGTCGCGTTGAACGGGTCCGCGTCCTGCTCGCCCTGGAAGGCCGGCTCGCCCGTGCACTGCGTGGACAGCACGCGCAGGCGCAGGTGCGTGGCCGGCGTCGGCGGGATGTCGAAGCTCCGCAGGTAGAGATCCGACGCGGTCGGACCGGGCACCTCGGCCGGGAACGCGTTCGCCGGGCTCGTGTAGACGGACGTGAAGCCGGCGTCGCTCGCGCAGTCCGCGCGCGTGGCGTCGCACGCCAGCAGCTCGAACTGGCGCAGCGCCGTGAACGGGCTCGAGAACTGATCCGTGGGGTCGGGGCGCGCGCCCGGGTCGAACACCGGAGCGACGAGCGCGCTGAGCTTGACGCCGCGGATGGTCCGCCGGGCGTCGCCGGCGAGGTCGACGGTCACCTGCCGGCCGGCCGCCGTCCACGCTCCGTCGACCTCCGTGGCGGCGGCCTGCCACATCGTGGCCTCCGAGTCGTCGATCAGGTTCCGCAGCACCTGCTCGGCCGGCACGATCTCCGCGCCGGGCGGCTCGCTGGACGTGGACACGATCGGCGCGACGTCGCCGGACGCCACCGCCCCGTGCGCGGTGGAGGCCCAGTTGCGCGCGAAGCGCAGCGTGATGGTCTGCGAGGTCCCGGCCTGCAGCGCGCGGCGGAAGCGGACGTGCCCGTATCCGGGCGCGTTGGCGACGAACTCGTACGTGCCGGGGGCGAACTGCGCGGTGTCGTCGAGGTTGTCCGTCGGCGCGTCCTCCGGCGCGCTGGTTCCCGGGTCGGTGTCCGCCACCGGCGACACGCGGGCCTCGTAGCGACCGACGTGGATGCGCGCGCGCACGGGCGGGTCGCCCGCCTGCCGGCTGACGGCGACGAAGCGCACGGTGGCGGACGGGTGGCGGGCCGACGCGAAGTCCGGCAGCGGGTCGGTGTCCGACTCGACCCCGCCGGTCCTGCCCTCGGCGGTGCTCGCGGCCGCCGCCGTCCCGAGGCCGCGGCGCGCGAAGGCCAGCCAGATCTCGTCCGCGTTGGCCCCGCCGAAGCGCAGCTGGTCCGCGGCGAGCATGGCGTTGCGCGCCTCGACCATGCTCGGCTCCGGCGACTGGAGCAGGAACGAGTCCAGCATCAGCTGGACCCAGCGGCGGTTGCCGGGACAGCGGTCGGGCGGCAGGACGCCGTCCGCGCACTGCCGTTGGAGCGCGGTGTCGCCCGCCGGGAACGCGGCGTCGTACTTCGCGTTCAGGGCGGCGCGGACGTCGTAGTTGGCCGCGATCCAGATCTCGCCGTCCGAGTGGACCTCCGGGCCGAACATGTCGTAGCCGATGTCGCCGAAGTGCAGCGGGTTGACGCGCTCGAGCGCTCCCGGCGCGGGGAACGCGCCGGTGCGCGGGTAGTTCGCCGCGTAGTTGCGACCCCCGCGCGAGCGGTTGCCCGTCGTGTACGCGGCCGACGCCCAGGGGTTCTCGCCGTTCTGCGGGACGAAGCCGTACTCCTGCAGGTACTCGGCGGCGAGCAGGTCGCCGATGCCCTCGCCCATGGCTCCGGCGTGGAAGCCGGAGTGCGGCGAGCCCTTGCCCACCATGCGGTTCTCGACGAGGTGGGCGTACTCGTGCCCGATGATGGTCATGTCGAAGGCGCTGTCGGTGCACGGCACGTAGACCCGTCCGCCGAGCGGCTGGAACAGGAACATGGCCGAGAACGGCATGGTCCCGTCGGGCAGCGGGACCATGAAGGCGTTGTTGCGCGCCTCGAGATACACGTCGGGCGGCGGCACCGCGGCGGCGGCCTGCGCCAAGCCGAGGAGCCGGTCGTCCTCGCGCGACGGCTCGGTGCGGCCGAAGTTGGACGCCTGCGCGTTCCAGTTCTCCTCGGTGAAGCCGAGGCGGTACGTCCAGTCGTGCAGCCGGTTGTGGGAGACGAAGAGGTTCGTCACCGCGGCGGCGATGTCGAAGCTCTCCCCGACCGCGAACGCCGAGCCGTACGGGTCGCCGGGATTGCAGTCCGCGTTCGCCCACGCGTTCGTCCACGCGAACGTGTAGTCGCGCGTCGGGCTGGACGGCGTGAACCGCGCGGTGCCCTCCCACGCCTCCGCGGTCACGGCGTTGTTGCCGACGGTCGTTCGGGTGGGCTCGTTGGACGGCGGATCGTGATCCCACGGCGCGCGTGACGCGAGGTTGTCCACGACGTGGTCGCATGCGGCGGGATCCGGCGCGGGGCGCCAGCACCAGGTCTGCCGCGTGTCCGTGGACGGGATGCCCCACGGGTCGGCCGGCTGCTCCGCGAGCGGCGGATAGGCGGGGAACGCGCGCCAGCGGGCGAGATACGGCTCGGGCGGCGGCGACGTGTCGAGGTGCACGGTCCCCGTGTAGGTGCGCGGCTCGACCGGCGGCGCCCCGTCCGCGAACTCGCACACCTGCACGAAGTAGTCCCCGGGCGGCACGCCGCCGGCGGGCTCGTAGCGGATCTGCTCCGGGGTCAGCCGCATGTCCGCCTCCACGAGCAGCTCGTCGCCCCGGTAGAGGCGCAGCACGATGTCCTGCTCGGGCGTGTCGGCGTTCGCGAACACGTCGACGGCGCGCACGCCGGCGTCCGCTTCCACCGTGTACGGGCCCTTGCGGGCGTCGCAGGCGCCGTCCTCGGCGGGCAGCTCGCCGCTGAACTCGAACGTCGGGCCCTGGTCGGGCGGCTGGGTCTGGTGGCGGACGAGGTTCTCGCGCACGAGGATCCGCCCCGTCCGCGCCTCCACGATCACCCGCTCGGCGAGCGGGACGACGCCCGTCGCGTCCACGACGAGCGCCTCGTAGGCCGGGACGTAGCCGTCCCGGACCGTCGGGAACGCGGCCGCCCGCACGCGCTGCGGCTGGTCGAAGCCGGCGACGCGGAAGGCGTCCCAGCCGGGCGGCACGCCGGCGCCGGCCGCCGGGGAGATCTGGGCCAGCGTGCGCCGCCGGGACACGCCGGCGACCGCCTGGCGCAGCGCCCGCTCCGTCCCGATGCGCCGCCCGCCGGCGAGCGACTCGTCGCCGCTGATCGTCGAGGTGGCGGACACGATGCGCCACCCCTCGGCGGCGGGGGCGACCCCGACCGTCACCGTGCCGCCGCCCACGGCGTCGAGGCCGCCGACGCGCTGGCGGAACGTCACGGCGTGCGCGTCGCTGCGCGCCAGGGGCGAGTCGGCGGCCACCTCGAGCCCCGCCGCCGAGCTCAGCCGGAACAGCGCGGCCTCACCGTCCAGCCACGCGCGGGCCGCCTCGACCGCGGTGGCGCCGGGCACGCCGGTCGCCAGGGCGCCGGACGCGGCGACGAGCGAGGACGGCGTCCCGAAGCGGTTCCAGGTGACGAGCGCGCCGAGGGTGCGCGCCGCCTCGCGCTGGGCCGCGGTCGGGGCGATCGAGCCCCGCCGCACGTCGATGTCCTCTCGCGCCGGGTCGTCGACCCGCACGACGCCCGCCGCAGCCGCCGGAAGCGCGAACGTCGCGAGCAGGACGATCGCGGCCAGAACCGGTCGGCGCGTGCGCATGGGGCGTCTCCTGGGGGTCGCGCCGGCGCCTCCGGCGGCGCCTGGCAACCGGCTGATTCCAGTCGGCCGCGGCCGACGCTGTCAAGGTCCGCGAAACCGTGGCGGCGCCCCATCGGCCCCGCGGCCAGCGTTCTGACCGGCCCAGGCGTGCTGCGGATGGCGGCGCCGGGTCGCTATCCTGTCGCACCGCCGATGCCGAAGATGAAGACGCATTCGGGCGCGAAGAAGCGCTTCAAGAAGACCGCCACGGGCAAGGTCCAGGGCCGGCACGCCTACTCGAGCCACATCCTCGAGAAGAAGTCGCCGAAGCGGAAGCGCTCGTTCAAGCAGGACCGCGACATCCAGCAGTCCGACGTCAAGCGCGTCGTCAAGCTCCTCGGAGGCTTCGGCAAGTGACCCGCGTCAAGCGTTCCGTCCACGCGCGCAAGAAGCGCCGCGCGACCCTCGAGCGGGCCAAGGGCTTCCGCGGGGAGGCGCACAGCTCCTACCGGCGCGCGAAGGAAGCCGTGATGAAGGCGGACGCGTACGCGTACCGCGACCGTCGCAACCGCAAGCGCGACTTCCGCCGCCTCTGGATCACCCGCATCAACGCCGCCGCCCGCCAGAACGGGATGAGCTACGGCACGTTCATGCACGGCCTCAAGCTGGCCGGCATCGAGATCGACCGCAAGGTCCTCGCCGACATCGCCGTGCGCGATGCCGACACGTTCCGCCGATTCGCCGAGGCCGCCCGCGAGGCGTCGACGGCCTGACGGCTGCCGACATCGGCTTCCCGGGCGCCCCTCCCAGAGGACGGGCGCCCTTTTTTTACCCCCGAACCGCCATGATCACGAGCCCCGACAACGACGCACTCCGGAAGGTCCGTAAGCTCGCCGGCCGCCGCTGGCGGGACAAGACGCGGGAGTTCGTGGCCGAGGGCGAGGACCTGATCGCGGCGGCCGAGGAGGCGGGCTGGCGGCCGACGCTCGTGCTGCGCGAGGGCGTCGACGTGGCCCCGCACCTGCTCAAGCGGGTGTCGCAGCTCGGCTCGGGCACGCGCGCGCTGGCGGTCTACGGCCAGCGCTGGGCGCCCGCGCCCGCCGGGCCGTTGTGCGTGGCGCTGTGGGGCGTGGGCGATCCGGGCAACGTCGGCACGGTGCTGCGGGCGGCGCTCGCCTTCGGCGCGGCCACCGTCGCCCTCGGCCCGGGCACGGCCGATCCGTTCGGCCACAAGGCGGTGCGCGCGTCGATGGGCGCCGTGTTCGCGGTGCCGGTCGCGCGCGCCCGCGCGGTCGAGGACCTGCCGGGCCGCCGGATCGCGCTCGTGGCGCGGGCGGGCCGGCCGCTATGGGACGTCGGAACGGAGGAGGAGGTGACGCTGGTGGTCGGGTCCGAGCGCGAGGGGCTGCCCGCCGAGGTGGTGGCGGGCTGCGACGAGGTGGCGCACATCCCGATCCGGTCGGAGTCCCTGAACGCGGCGATGGCCGCGACGATCGGGCTCTACGAGGCAGCTAGGGTGGCCCCGCGATGATCGAGCGGATCGAGGAGCTGCGGGCGCGGGGCGAGGCGGCGATCGCCGCCGCCGCCGGCACCGCCGCGCTGGAGGACGCGCGCATCGCCCA
>DATMVH010000202.1:0-5082 GCA_035563395.1 Solirubrobacteraceae bacterium | reverse complement strand
CCGCGCCCGTGCCGGTCGCCCCGATCCCGGCCGGCGAGCCGGAGCTGCGCAGCCTCTACCGCCGCCTCGGCGAGGTGGTCCGCATAAGGCCGCGCGAGATCCACCGCTCGGTCATCGAGGGGGTCGCGGAGGCGCCGTACTCCAACGTGACGATCAAGACCGACGTGGGCAAGGGCGCGTTCTCCTACCTGCTCGAGCACCGCGAGGAGTTCCCCGGCGTCGTGGTCGAGAAGCGCTACCTGCGCCATTACCCGTACCGCGAGCTCGGCGCCCAGCTGTTCGGCACCTTGCGCGAGATCTCCCCGGAGGAGCTCAAGCAGCGGCGCTACCGCGGCGTGGCGCCCGGCACGCGGGTCGGCAAGGACGGCATCGAGGAGACCTACGACCGCTACCTGCGCGGCGTCGACGGCTTCACGCGCGTGGTCATCAATGCGCTGGGCAACCGCGACGACACGCGGCGGGTCACCCAGCGGCGCCCGATCCAGGGCCAGCAGCTGCGGCTCACGCTCGACCTGGGGCTCCAGCGCGCCGCGAACGAGGCCCTGAAGCGCGCCATCGCCGCCGCGAACCTCATGGGCAACGGCGCGACGGCCGGCGCCTACGTGGCGATGGACCCCATGAACGGCGAGGTGCTCGCGCTCGGCTCCTACCCCAGCTTCGACGCCAACCTCTTCGCCAAGCCCATCTCGCAGGACAAGTTCGACGAGCTCAACTCGGAGGCGAACGGCGCGCCGCTGTTCAACCGCGCGATCGCCGCGACCTATCCGACCGGCTCGACGTTCAAGCCAATCACGGCGCTCGCCGCGCTCGAGAGCGGGATCATCGACACGGGCTCCATCATCAACGACACGGGCAGCTTCCAGCTCGGCAACCTGCTGCTCCAGAACGCCCGCGGCGCCTCCTACGGGCCGATCGCGGTCACGGAGGCGCTCAAGGTCTCGTCCGACATCTTCTTCTACACGCTCGGCGAGCGGGCCAACCCGATGCCGGGTGAGGTGATCCAGACGTGGGCGAGGCGGCTCGGGCTCGGGCGCCGGACGGGGATCGACATCCCCGGCGAGCCGCGAGGCCTCGTGCCGAACGCCGAGTGGCGCAACGAGGGCTACGCGGCGTACCAGAAGTGCGCGAAGCGCAACAAGGTCGAGGAACGGACGAGCGCCGCGCTGTTCGCATGCGGCGGCATCGAGCGCCCGTGGTCGACCGGCGACAACGTGAACCTCGCCATCGGCCAGGGCGACCTGCAGGCCACGCCGCTCCAGATGGCCGTCGCCTACTCGGCGATCGCCAACGGCGGGCGCGTCGTGCGGCCGCACCTGGGCTGGAAGATCGAGGACGGCCTCGGCCGCCAGATCGAGGAGCTCGACAAGCCGCCGCGCCGCCGCATCTCCTTCTCGCCGCTGAACCAGCAGGCGATCATGGAGGGGCTCCGGGGGGCGGCCATGGAGGACGGCGGCACGTCCGCGACGGTCATGGAGGGCTTCCCGCTCACGGTGTACGGCAAGACGGGCACCGTCGAGCGCGTCGGCCAGCCGGACCAGTCGTGGTACATCGCTTACGTCCCGCACCGGACGCGCCCGATCGTCGTCGCGGTGACCGTCGAGCGCGGCGGCTTCGGCGCGGAGACGGCGGCGCCCGCGGCGCGGCTCATCCTGTCCGAGTGGTTCGACGTGGGCGACGAGGGCTTCCTCTCGGGGACGAGCCAGGACTGATGCGGGCGACCTCCGGAGTACGACCGCGCAACGGCGTTGGACACCCGCTTCGCAGCGCGTCCCGCCTCTTGCGCATCCGCTACGCTCGCCGCGCCGCGTGACGACCGCGACCCCGATCCAGCCGGCCTCGGAGCCGCCGCCGCCGCTCGTCCCGCGCGAGTGGCATCTCCGCCTCGACCCGCTGCTGCTGATCGCCGCGGTGGGCCTCGTCGCCTGCTCGGTGATCGTGCTGCGCGGCGCGACCGCGGACGACATCCCGGGGCAGCCGCTCTACTACGTCGAGCGCCAGGCGATCTACGGCGGCCTCGGGATCGTCCTGATGTATGTCATCTCGCGCTTCGACTACTCCCGGCTGCGCGAGTTGAAGTACGTCTTGTACGGCTTCATGCTCTCGTCGATCCTGCTCGTCTTCGCGCTGGCGACCGCCACGCGCGGCTCCAAGCGCTGGATCGAGACGCCGCTGCTGCGCTTCCAGCCGTCCGAGCTCGGGAAGGTGCTGCTGGTTCTCTCGCTGTCGGCGTTCATCGTCGACCGCATGCGCCGGATGGGCGGGCGGGACACGACCGCGCGGATCATGCTGCTCGGTCTCGTGCCCACGATGATGGTCATGGCGCAGCCCGACCTGGGGACGTCGCTCGTCTACGTCGTCGGCACGCTCGCGCTGCTCTTCGTGGCCGGCGCGCCGTGGCGGCACTTCGCGGCGCTCGCGGCGCTCGGCGCAGTGGCGATCGCGCTCACGCTCGTCGTCCTCCCGAAGGCCGGCGTCGAGGTGCTGCACGACTACCAGAAGGACCGCCTGACCTCGTTCCTGCACCCGTCCGACGTGGCGGGCGAGGAGGGCTACCAGCAGCAGCAGTCGAAGATCGCCATCGGCTCCGGGGAGAAGACCGGCCGCGGGGTGGACAACGCCACGCAGACCGGGCTCGACTTCCTGCCCGAGCACCACACGGACTTCGTCTTCGCGGTGGTCGGCGAGACCTACGGGTTCGCCGGCGCCGCGCTCGTCTTGTCGTTGTACGCGCTGCTGATATGGCGCGGCCTCCACATCCTCACGATCGCGAAGAACCTCTACGGCGCGCTGCTCGCCGGCGGCATCACCGTGATGCTCTTGTTCCAGGTGTTCGTGAACATCGGGATGACGGTCGGGATCATGCCGATCACGGGGGTCCCGCTCCCGCTCCTGAGCTACGGCGGCGCGTCGTTGCTCGTCACGTTCATGGCCATCGGCCTGCTGCAGTCGGTTCACGCGCAGGCGCGCGAGACCGCCGCCGTCAAGGGCCGGGCTACTGTCTTTCAATGAGGTATCGGTTTGAGAAAGCAAGTGCTCGTCACGGTCGACCGGGGAGAGACCCGGGTTGCCATGCTGGAGGCCGGCGGCGAGCCGACCGCCGCACGTAGGTCCAGGCGCAGGCGCAAGGGCGGCCTGCCGACGGGCTACCGGGTCGCCGAGGTCTACTTCGAACGCCGCGGCGGTCGGTCGATCGTCGGCAACATCTACAAGGGTCGCGTCGACAACGTCCTGCCCGGCCTCGAGGCCGCCTTCGTCGACATCGGCCTCGACAAGAACGGCTTCCTGCACGTCGACGAGATCGTCCTTCCGGGCGTCGAGCAGGTGAAGCGCGGGCGCGGCAAGGAGTCCGGGCCGCGCATCTCCGACCTCCTGTCGCCGGGACAGGAGATCGTCGTGCAGGTCATCAAGGACCCGCTCAAGACCAAGGGCGCGCGCCTCACGATGGAACTGACCATCGCCGGGCGCTACATGGTCTACGCGCCGACCGGCGAGGGCGTCGGCGTCTCGCGCCGGCTCGAGGACGCCGAGCGCCAGCGGCTCCGCCAGGAGGCCAAGCAGCTCGACCTCGGCGGCGGCGGCGCGATCATCCGCACCGCGGCGCACGGCGCCGCCCGCGAGGACTTCGAGCGCGAGCTGCAGTACCTCTTCAAGCTCAACGAGGTGCTCCAGCGGCGGGTAAAGGACAGCACGGCGCCCGCGCTCGTCTTCCAGGAGGCCGACCTCTCCGTCCGCGTGGTGCGCGACATCTTCTCGGCCCACTTCGAACGCGCGATCGTCGACGACGCCAAGCAGTACCACCGGCTCGTCTCCTTCTTCACGCGCACCGCGCCGGAGCTCGTCGACCGCGTCGAGCTGTGGGAGGAGCCGGCCTCGCTGTTCGAGGCCTACGGCGTCGAGCCGGTGATCGAGGGGATGCTGTCGCGCCGCGTCGACCTCCCGAGCGGCGGCTACCTGATGATCGACTACGCCGAGGCGCTGACGGTCATCGACGTCAACACGGGGTCGTTCACCGGCAAGGGCAAGAGCGCGCGGCTCGAGGACACGATCACGAAGACGAACCTCGAGGCCGCCGAGGAGGTCGTCAACCAGCTCCGGCTGCGCGACATCGGCGGCATCATCGTCATCGACTTCATCGACATGGCCCGCGCGCGCAACCGCGAGGCGGTGCTGAAGGTGCTCCGCAAGGCGCTCGACGAGGACCGCACGAAGACCTTCGTGGTGGAGATCTCGCCGCTCGGCCTCGTCGAGATGACGCGCCAGAACGTCACGGACGGCGCGCGGGAGATCATGACCAAGACCTGCCCGACGTGCGGCGGCGAGGGCGTCGTGAAGTCCGAGGAGACGATCGCCATCGAGGTCGAGCGCCGGCTGCGCGAGCTCGTCGCCGACGCGGGCCCGGGCGCGCCGGAGGCCCACCTCGTGCGGCTCAACCCGAAGGTGACGGCGTACTTCACCGCCGACGGCGCGCGGATGCTGCACGCGCTGGAGGAGGAGACCGGCCGCTTCTTCCACTTCGAGGGCACCGAGGGCCTGCCGCTCGACCACTTCGCTGTCACGGCGGTCGGCACGCGCGCGGAGATCGAGGAGCGCGCCGTGCCGTTCCGCGACGGCGAGGAGGTGCACGTCGACATCGTCGAGCCGCACATGTACTCCGAAGACGACGCGGTCGCGAAGATCGACGGCTACCTGATCGAGGTCGCGGACGCGATCCCGTTCGTGGGCGAGAAGAAGCTCGTCCGGATCGAGGACGCGGGGCGCACGAGCGCCCGCGCGGTGCTCGCCGGGCCGGAGGCCGAGGAGGCGCACGCGGCGACGGAGGAGCGGCGCGCGGCCCGCGAGCGGGCGGCGAAGCGCGCGGCGACGGCGGCGCGCACGCGGCGGCGGAAGGCCGAGGAGGCCGATCGCGCCGCGGCGGAGGTGGGCGCGGGTGCGGCGGCCGCCGCGGGCGAGGCGCCGGGCGAAGGCGGCGCGTCCCCGGACGAGACGGCGGTCCGGACCGGCGAGGGGGCAGACTCGGGCGCCGACGGTGCGCCGGGACGGCGTCGCAGGAGCCGGCGCGCGGCGGCCGGAGCGGCTGCCGGC
>DATMVH010000201.1:0-2163 GCA_035563395.1 Solirubrobacteraceae bacterium | reverse complement strand
GCCCGCACCGCGGAACTTGAGCACGTAGAGGCCGTCGTCGTCGGCCTCGACGAGGCCGGGCATGGAGCCGCCCTCGCGCAGCGGCGTGACGTAGCGCGTGGCGGCGACGGTGCGGATCACGCGGCCGCGAGCTTAGTGGCGCGGGGCCGGGGGGCGCGCTGTGCCATCCTGGCGTGCATGCTGAGGCGGGCTCGCGCCGCGACGGCGCTCGCGGTGACGATCCTGGCGGCGAGCTGCGGCTCCGGGGGCGACGACGCGGCGGGGCGCCCGGCCGCGGACGCGACCCCGGCGGCGACGGAGACGCCGGCCGCGACGGCCGACGCGACGCCGGCGCGCACCCCGGCCGCGCGGCAGGTGCGGCGCGGCGTCGGCCTCGCCAAGGTCGGCGACTTCTCCAGCCCGGTCTACGTGACCTCGCCGCCGGACGACCCGCAGCGCCTCTACGTCGTCGAGCAGGGCGGGACCATCCGCATCGTGCGCGACGGGCGCGTGGTGGCCCGCCCGTTCCTCGACATCTCCGGGCAGGTCACGGTGGGGAGCGAGCAGGGTCTGCTCTCGCTCGCCTTCGCGCCCGACTACGCGCGAAGCCGGCTCGTCTACGTCTACTTCACCGACAACGCCGGCCAGCAGCGCATCGTGGAGTACCGGGTGCGCGCGGACGGGAGCGCGGATCCCGGCTCCGCGCGCGTGGTCATGCGGATGGCCGACCCGGAGCCCAACCACAACGGCGGACTGCTCCTCTTCGGCCCGGACGACCTGCTGTACGTCGGGACGGGCGACGGCGGGGGCGGCGGCGACCAGCACGGCACGCGCGGCAACGCCCAGGACCTCGGCTCCGTGCTCGGCAAGATCCTCCGGATCGACCCGCGGCCGGCGGGCGGGCGTCCGTACCGGATCCCGCGCGACAACCCGTTCGTGGGGCGCGCGGGCGCCCGCGGGGAGATCTACGCCTATGGCCTCCGCAACCCGTGGCGGTTCTCCTTCGACCGCGCCACGGGCGACCTGACGATCGGCGACGTCGGCCAGAACGCGTGGGAGGAGATCAACTTCGTCCGGCGCGGCGGCGGCCGCGGCGCGAACTTCGGCTGGCGCCCGTTCGAGGGCCGCGCCCGCTACTCCGGCGGCGAGTCCGCGCCCGGGCACGTGCGACCCGTCATCGTCCGCTCCCACGGCGACGGGAACTGCTCCATCACCGGCGGGGTGGTCGTGCGCGACCCGGAGCTCGCGGGGCTCGCCGGGCGCTACGTCTTCGGCGACTACTGCCGCGGGCGGATCGAGTCCGCGCGGCTCGGCCGGCGCGGCGCGTTCCGCCAGCGGGAGACGTCGCTCGAGGTGCCGCAGCTGTCCTCGTTCGGGGAGGACGCGCGCGGCCGCGTCTACGCGGTCTCGCTCGCCGGCCCGGTGTACCGGCTCGTCCCGCGGTGAGATGGACGTCGCCCTCGTGCGGGCGGCGAACCCGTCGCCGCTCACCCTGAGCGGCACCAACACCTGGATCGCCGGCCGCGACCCCGCGTGGGTCGTGGATCCCGGTCCGGCGCTCCCTGCGCACGTCGCGGCGGTCGCGGCGGCGGTGGCCGCCGCCGGCGGGCCGGGCGGGATCGTGCTGACCCACGACCACCCGGACCACGCCGAGGCGACCGCGGTGCTGCGAGAGCGCCTCGGCGGCCCGCCCGTGGCCGCGATGCGGCATCCCGCGGACATCCGCCTCGCCGACGGCGACGAGATCGGCCCGTTCACGGCGCTCCACCTGCCGGGCCACGCGCCGGATCACCTCGTCTTCGTCGCGGGGGACGTGGCGTTCACGGGCGACGCGGTGCTGGGCGAGGGCAGCGTGTTCGTCGCGCCGGACGGCGGCGGCCTCGGGCCGTACCTCGACGGCCTGCGGCGGCTCCGGGCGCTCGAGCTCGCCCGCCTCTGCCCCGGTCACGGCCCGATCGTGGAGGACCCCGGCGCGCGCCTCGACGCCCAGATCGCCCACCGGCTGGAGCGCGAGCGGCGGCTGCTCGACGCGCTCGCCGCCGGCGCCCGCGACGAGGCCGCGCTGCTGGACGCCGCCTGGGCGGACGCGCCCGCCGCGCTGCGTCCGGCGGCCGCGCTCACGCTCCGCGCGCACGTGGACAAGCTGCGCGCGGAGGGGCGGCTGCCGGCCGGCGTGGAGCTCCC
>DATMVH010000200.1:0-8997 GCA_035563395.1 Solirubrobacteraceae bacterium | reverse complement strand
GGGCCGGCTCAGGCCCGCTCGGCCGCCGGCGGCGGGACGGCCGGCGGCGGGGGCGGCGCCGGGATCGCGCGCTGCTCCTCCTCCGTCTGCGCGCGGTAGCGGCTGTACTCGACGATCGAGATCTGGATCGCTGCGGCGATCGGGATGGCGAGCAGCGCGCCGATGACGCCGAACAGCGCCGAGCCGAACAGGACGGACGTCAACACGACGAACGGGTGCACCTGCAGGGCGCGCGACTGGATGCGCGGCTGGATCACGTTGTTCTCCAGCTGCTGGTAGATGATCGACCAGATGACCCAGACGATCGTGTCCGCCGGGAAGTCGTTGAACAGGGTGATGACGCCGACGATGATCGCCCCGAGCGTGGCGCCGACCAGCGGCACGAGGTCGAGCAGGAAGATGATGACCGCGAGCGATCCGGCGTAGGGGACGCCGAGGATCATCAGCACGATCCAGGCGAGGACGCCCGCGATGAGCGCCTGGCCGAGCGCGCCCGCGACGTAGTTGCCGACGGCGTTGCCGATCCGGGTGAACAGCCGCTGGAGCCACTCGCCGTGCTCGGGCCCCTGCCGCCGCGCCATCCAGTCGAGCCACGTGCGCCCGCTGCTCACCATGAAGACGCTGAGCACGAGGATCGTGACCCCCGCGAAGACGGAGTTCACGAAGCCGAGCCCGATGTTCGACAGGATGCTCGCCGCGTCGCCGGCCCGCGCGGGCAGCGTGGCCGCCTGGTTCTGCAGCTCGGCCGTGATGTTGTAGTCCTCCTCCAGTTCCCGGAGGCGGTCGTTGCCTTCGACGAACTCCGTCAGGTCGGCGGCGTACTCCGGCAGGTTCTGGATCAGCAGGTTGACCTGCTCGACGATGGGCGGGATGAGCAGCGCGCCGATCAGGACGGGGGTGAGGATGAGCGCGAGGTAGACGAGCGCGATCGCCAGCCCCTTCCGCATGCGCCGGCTCAGCCAGTTCACCGGCCCCGCGAGCGCGACGGCGAGGAAGCCGGCGATGAAGATCCACGCGAGCGGCTGGCGCAGCCGCCAGATGAGGTACAGCGCGAGGACCACCCCGACGATGACGAGCAGGATGCGGATGATCGACCGCACCGGGATGTGCCCGGGCGGAAGGACCGGCGGCGGAGGCGTCGCGGCCATCCGCCTCCTCTTCGCGGCGCCCGGCGGCTGTCCTGCTCGCCCGCCCGCGGTCAGACCGGGCCGAGCAGCCGGCTCTGCAGCGCGGTGACGCCGAGGAGCCCCGGCCCGACGTGCGCGCCGATCACCGGGCCGATCTCCGACACGAACTCGGGGTCGCGCCCGAAGAGCTCGCGGCCGCGGTCCGCCAGGCGGTCGGCCTGCTCGGGCGCGCGGATGTGCTGGATGAAGAACACGTCGCCGCCGTCCGCATGCAGCGTCTCGAGGTGCTCCACGAGGCGGCCGAAGGCGCGCCCGGACGTGCGGACGCGCTCCACCGGCAGGATCTCCGAGTCGATCGACAGGATCGGCTTGATCCGCAGCGTCGAGCCGATCCACGCCTGCGCACCGCCGATCCGGCCGCCGCGGCGCAGGTACTCGAGCGTGTCGACGGCGAACAGGATCTGCATCCGGGCCCGCAGCTCCCGCGCGCGCGCCGCCGCCTCGGCGACACCGGCGCCCGCGGCGGCGGCGTTGGCCGCGGCGATCGCCATGAGCCCGTGGCCGGCGCAGCCGGTCGCCGAGTCGACGATGGCGATGCGCGCGGGGTCGACGCCCCGCTCGAGCACCTGCGCGCGCGCCTGCTCCGCGGCGCGGACCGTGCCGGAGATCCCGCCGGAGAGGTGGATCGACACGATATCGTCACCGCGCGCGAGCAGCGGCTCGTAGACGGCGAGAAAGTCGCCGACGGACGGCTGCGAGGTCACGGGCAGCGCCGTCGCGCGCGCGAGGTTGTCGTAGAAGCGGCCGAAGTCCTCCATCTCGGCCTCGCGGTCCGTCCGCCCGTTCCAGGTCACGTAGAGCGAGACCGTGTGGATGCCGTGGCGCTCGACGATTCCGCGCGGGACGTAGTGCGTGGAGTCCGAGACGACCGCGACCGCCATGGCCCGGCACCCTAGTCGCGGCGGCGGACGATCGGCGCCTGCCATCCTGTGGCGCCGGATGACGCCGGCGCTGGAGGTCAGGGGCCTGGAGAAGGCCTACGGATCCGTGCGCGCGCTCCGCGGCGTGGACCTCCACGTCGGCCCCGGCGAGCTGTTCGGCCTGCTGGGCCCGAACGGCGCCGGCAAGTCGACGCTCGTCAAGATCGCCTGCGGGCTCGTGCGGCCGAGCGCGGGCACCGCCGCCGTCTGCGGCGAGCCGGCGGGCTCGCCCGGCGCCCAGCGCGCGCTCGGCTACCTCGCGGAGCTGTTCCGCTTCCCCGACTGGTGCAGCGCGGAGGAGCTGCTCACGCTGCACCAGCGGCTCGCCGGCTCGGCGGGCGGCGCGGCGGAGCGCGCGGAGCTGCTCGGCCTCGTCGAGCTGGCCGATGTCGCGGGCCGGCGGATCGGGACGATGTCGAAGGGCATGCAGCAGCGGCTCGGGATCGCGCAGGCGCTCGTCGGGTCGCCGCGCCTGCTGCTGCTCGACGAGCCCACGAGCGCGCTCGACCCCGCGGGCCGCCGCACGGTGCGCGAGCTGCTCGAGCACCTCCGCGAGCGCGGCGTGGGCGTGCTGCTGAACTCGCATCTCCTGTCGGAGATCGAGCTCGTGTGCGACCGCGTGGCGATCATCGACCATGGCGAGGTCGTGGCCGCGGGCGCCCCGTCAGAGCTCAGCCGGCCCGGCGGCGTGGAGGTCGAGACGAACGCCGGGCGGCGCGTGTTCCGCGACGCCGGCCGCGACGAGGCGCCGCGCATCGTGCGCGATCTCGTCGCGGCGGGGGAGGAGGTGTTCGGCGTCCGGGTGCTCACGTCGACGCTCGAGGACGCGTACCTGGAGGCGGTCGGCCGGTGAGGCTCGCACTGCTCGTGGCCGGGTTCGCGCTGCGCGAGTCGCTGCGCCGGCGCGTGTTCCTCGTGGTGGGCCTGCTGACCGCCGCGTTCCTCGCCCTCTACGGGCTGGGGACGTGGCAGGTGTTCAAGGAGACGGACGAGTTCGACGGCGTGTCGACGGCCGGGGTGGAGCCCGAGATCGTCGCCGGCGCGACGCTCGCCGGCCTCGCGATGTTCGCGATCCTCTTCCTGGGAACGATCCTCGCCGTCTTCCTCACGCTGGGCGCCGTCCGCGGCGATGCGGAGCGCGGGCTGCTGCAGCCGGTGCTCGTGCGGCCGGTCCCGCGGCGCACGCTCCTGTTCGGCCGCTGGCTCGGGGCGGCGGGCGTGTGCGCCGGCTACGTCGTGCTCGTCGCGCTCGCCGCCTTCGTGATCACGGAGCGGCTGGGCGGCTGGTGGCCGGACCGCACGCTCGGGCCGCTGCTGTCGCTCGCCGCGGGCGTGGCCATCATCGCGGCGCTCTCGCTCGCCGGCTCCGTCGTGCTCGCCGCGACGGCGAACGGCATCGCCGTCTTCATGCTCTTCGGCGCCGGGCTCACCGCCGGCCTGCTCGGCCAGATCGCCGAGGCGCTCGGCTCGGAGACGCTCGACGACGTCGCGCGGGTGGCGAGCTGGATCCTGCCGTTCGAGGCGCTCTATCAGGCAGGGCTCGGCGAGCTGACCGCGGACACCGTCGGCTTCACGCGGCTGGCGATCGACCTCGGGCCGTTCGGCGGCGCCCAGTCGGGCGGGCCGGAGCTGTGGGCCTGGGCGGTGCTCTACGTGGTGCTCGTCGGGCTCGCCGCCACGGCCGCGTTCGGGCGCCGCGACCTCTAGGAGTCCAGCCGGTTCTCGATCGTGAGCGGCGGCGCGCCGGCCTCGCGGGCCGCGGGCGCGCTGTCCGGCGCATCGGCGGGCGGCGCGACGCCGATCACCTGCGCGAGCTCGCCGGTCTCGTACATCTCCGTGACGATGTCGCAGCCGCCGACGAGCTCCCCGCGCACGAAGAGCTGCGGGATCGTCGGCCAGTTCGACAGCGCGGACAGCTCCTGGCGGATCCGCGGGTCGGGCAGGATGTCGACCGCGGCGAACTCCGTGCCGAGCGCCTCGAGCGCCGCGACGGTGCGGGCGGAGAAGCCGCAGCGCGGCGCCTCCGGCGTGCCCTTCATGAAGAGGATGATGTCGTTCTCGGCGATGGCCTCCTGGATGGCCTCGCGGATCTGCTGCTCGACTGTGCTCATGGCTTCCTACGCTTCGGCTCTGGTTTCCAGGGACAGCGCGTGGATCGGGCCGCCGATCTCGGGCCCGAAGACCGCGTAGACCCGGCGGTGCTGCTCGATCCGGCTCAACCCCGCGAACTCCGGCGCTGACACGACGGCACGGAAGTGGTCGCCGCCGCCGGTGAGGTCGACGACCTCCGCGCGCGCGCCCGGGATCGCATCCTCGATGCGCATCTTGAGCTCGGCGGTCGTCGGCATGGGCCGTAGCCTAGCGAGGTCCGCCATCCTCGCTACACTTCGTGAAGCATTGGACCTCCGACCGGAGACCCGAGGAGTACGGACGACGTGATCACCTTCACCGACAGAGGCGCCGAGAAGGTCAAGGAGTTCCTTGCCTCGCAGGGCGCGGACGTGACCACCTCCGGCCTGCGCGTCGGCGTGCGGGGCGGCGGCTGCTCCGGCTTCCAGTACGCGCTCGCGTTCGACTCGCAGCGCGACGACGACGAGGTCTTCGAGGATCACGGCCTGCGCCTGCTCGTCGATCGCCCGAGCCTGCCGTACGTGAAGGGCGCGATCGTCGACTACGTCGAGAGCCTCCAGGGCGCCGGCTTCAAGGTCGACAACCCGAACGTGATCGCCGCCTGCGGCTGCGGCTCCTCCTTCCGCGTGGCGGAGGAGGAAGAGGTCTCGGCGGTCTGATCTCCCGCGGCGGCGCGCCGCGGGCGTCGTCGCCGGGAACGTGCAGCGGCGAGGGTCGTTGCCCTCGCTCGCCATGGTGTACTCGCCGACCATCTCGCCGTCGGGCGTGGCGAGGACCAGTTCCTCGGCCAATGGATCGAGGCGGCCGAGGAGCGTGGCGTCGTCCACCCGCACCAGAGTGCGGAGGGTCTCCTCGTCGCCGCGCGTGAACCGCTTGACGGACGTCCGGCGCCGGTAGCGCTCGCCGGTGACGTCCTCCACCTCGACCCGGACTCCGGCGCGGTCGCGCAGCGCGGCGTAGGGGACTCGGCGCAGCTCGTGCACGCGCTCCGCCGCGAGGAGGCGGGCGTCTTCGCGACCGGCTCGCGGCCGCTCGGACCAGAAGCCTCGGCGCGAGCCCATACGGGTGGCGTTCCCCGGCACGTCGCAGCGCCAAGCGGCGCGCCGCCGGCGATCCGGCTAGCCCGCCCCGGCCTGTGCCAGCAGCCAGAGCGCGAGCGTCGTGAACCCCACCATCACGCCGAGCATCCAGTACTGCGAGCGCACCGCGAGCTTCGCCTGCCCGTAGAGCACGAGCGCGCGGTCGTGCGCGAGGGCGAGCGCGGCCACGTGCCCGAGCACGACGAAGGCCACCTGCAGGTACCACGCGGCGTTCTGGCTCAGCCAGTTGAAGTCGATCGACGCCGACGCCGTGCCGAACAGGTCCCACCCGCGGCCGAACGGGTCCGACGCGAGGTAGCCGATCGCCTGGCCCTCGAACAGCAGGAACGTCAGGTAGTGCGCGGCCACGTAGACCATGGCGATCGGGACGAGCGAGTGGACGAAGCCCCGGCGCAGGCGCTCGGCGGACAGCCCGCCGCCGACCGAGTGCGCGCCGTCGATGCCGAGGCGGTAGAAGCCGCCGACGAGCAGCACGCCGGCGACGAGCCCGATCGTGCTCGCCAGCTTGACCCCCGTGTCGACGCCGATGCCCAGCCCGTGGAACGCGTCCACCAAGTCGACGCTGAGGCTCCGCCACACCTCGCCCTGGCTCAGGCCGTCGAAGGTGACCGTCCCGATCATCACGGACACGAAGAGCACCGTCCCGGGCAGCGGGTCGAGCGAGGGCAGGCCGCCGAGCGGCGGGCGCACGCCGACGACGCCGTCACGCCGCTCGAACGGGCTGATCCGGGCGAACAGCCCGAAGTAGACGCTGAAGGCCTCCCCGTTGCGCGACCAGGCCTCCGTCCCGTAGAGCAGCTGGGCGGCGAGCGTGTAGACGGTGTAGACCACGGCCGCCGTGGTCAGCGCGCTCGGGTCCTCGCCCCAGCCGGACACGAGCTCGATCCACGTGAAGCCGAGCAGGCCGGCGGCGGCCGGGTAGCGGCCGAGCTTCTCCGGATAGGGCCGCAGGCCGCGGAAGCGGAAGGCGCGCCACGGGCTGAACGCGCGGAACACGTCGCCGAACAGCACGCTGACGAACACGAGCCCGACCCAGAAGACGATGAGGATGAACGTCGGGGCGAGGTTGTCGAGCGGGGTCGACTCGCCGGCGTAGCCCGCCGCGACGACGATCGCGAACAGCGCGACGCCGACGACGCGGCAGGCCCAGTCGACGGCGCGGGAGCCGAGCATCCGCCCGATCCCGCCGGGCAGCGGACGCCACGAGGGCCGCTCGAGCCGCGGCGTCGGCCACAGCGCCGCCAGCGCGGCGAACGAGGCGACGAGCACCACCGCCGCGGCCCACCCGAACAGCCACTCCGGGATGGGGAGGTTCGCGCGCTGGGCGAGGCCGTGGGCTTCCGCGGCGGCCGGGAAGGCGCCGAGCGCCCCCGCGACGAGCAGGGGAGGAGCCGCGCGTCTCACAGTGCGGTCTTGAGCGCGCGCTCGAAGGCGCCGAGTCCGAACGAGCCCTCGAGCCGCTCGGTGATCCTCCCGTCGCGGCCGATGACGAACAGCCACGGCTCCGACGGCAGGTTGAAGGCCCGCATGGGCGGGCGGACGCCCTTGTTCGGATCGTTGTCCACGTAGACCTCCTGGTGGATGAACTCGATCCGGTCGCCGTAGCGGGTCTTGAGCTGAAGCGCCTCGTCGACCACGGGGCCGCAGACGCGCGACTGGCAGAGCTGCGGGGTGGCGAAGAGGAGCGCGACGGGCTTCTCGCCGAGCACGTCGGCGAGCGAGGTGCGGTGGAGGTCGGGCGACGGCGGCTCGCGCGTGTCGATCGCGGCGAGGTCGCCGCGAGCCGACTCGACCGTGTCCGTCGCCACGCGCGGGGCGCGCTCGCCGACGTCGGGCACGCGGTCCCGTGCGGCTGCGACGACGCGGATGTCGCCGGGCGCGGCGACGGGCTCGCCGTCCACGAGCGAGACGGACATCACGTAGTACCGGCCCGCGCGGCCGAGCGGGACGTTCGCGGCGTAGACGGCGGCGAAGGGATCCTCCTCGGTCGCCGCCTGCTTGGAGCGGAACGGGACGTCGGTGACGAGCACGTCGGCGGGCGCGAGGAACGGGCCGCGGGCCGGGCTCTCCGGCGTGCGGGCGACGTAGAGCGCCGTGGGGGCGTAGAGGAAGCCGGCGTTGCGGTCGATCACGCCGAACGCGAGCCGGTTCTCCCGGCCGGCGACGTAGACCGAGCCGGCCATGGCCATCTCCGAGCCGCCGCCGATCTCGTCGGCCAGCGCCTGCAGCGTCTTGCCGCCGGTCTTCGGGAAGTCGGCGGCGCGCGGCGTGAGCGCGGCGCGCACCTGGTCCTGCAGGCCGCGGTCCTGCGGCACCTGCGAGACGGGATCCTGCGGGCCGTCGTTGCCCCCGCAGCCCGCCAGGGCCAGGAGGACGGCCGCCAGCGTGGCCGCGACGGCGACCCGCAGCATCCGCGGCCGGGCAGCGGCGGGACGGGCGGGCGCGGGGACGGCGTGGAGGGAGCGGCGCGAAAGCAGCACTGGACAAGGGGTCGGCAGGACGCGCGGCACAGGATAGGGTCGAGTTCCTTAAGGTCCGTGAAGGGTTCCGGCCGCCGAAGCGGAACCGTGGGTCCGGAAGGTTACGATGAGCCGGATGCGGGTCGCCCTCGTCTCACCCTATTCGTGGACGTATCCGGGCGGCGTGACTCGCCACATCGAGGCCCTCGCGGGGGAGCTCATGGCCGCGGGGCACGAGGTCCGGGTCCTCGCCCCGTTCGACGCCGACAGCCGTCGCGCGGCGCTGCTGCACGGCGGCGCACGGCCCGAGCGGCGCGACGTCCCCGACTGGCTCGTCCCGCTCGGGCCGACGCTCGGGTGGCCGGCGAACGGGGCGGTCTCCAACCTCGCGCACACGCCGTTCGCCATCGCCACGATGCGGCGGGAGCTCCGTGCCGGGAGCTTCGACGTCGTCCACGTGCACGAGCCCGTCACCCCCGTCGTCGGCTGGGACGTGCTCTCGAGCGCCGGCGTGCCGCTCGTCGGGACCTTCCACTGCTACTCCGAGAGCGTCCCGCCGCACCTCACCGCCGCGCTGCTGGGCGCTCGGCGCAAGCTCAACCGGCTCGCCGTCCGCATCGCGGTGTCCGACGCGGCGGCGTGGACCGGCCGGCGCTTCTACGGCGGCGCGTACCGCATCGTCCCCAACGGCGTCGCGATCCCGCACGGCGGCGTCCCGGCCCCGCGCGAGCGCGCGCCGGGCGACCCGCTGCGGATCGTCTTCATCGGCCAGGCCGTCGAGCGCAAGGGGCTGCCGGTGCTGCTCCGGGCGTTCGAGGCGCTGCGCGCGCAGGTCGCGGCCGAGCTCGTGATCGTCGGTGCGGCCGCCGCCGACGTCGCCCCGCTGCTCGAGGACCGCACCGGCGTGAGGATGCTCGGGCCGGTCGGCGACGACGAGAAGCGCGCGGCCCTCGCCGGCGCCGACGTGCTCGCGGCGCCCTCCCTGGGCGGTGAGTCGTTCGGCATGGTGCTCACGGAGGCCTTCGCCGCGGGCCGCCCGGTCGTGGCGTCGGACATCCCGGGCTACCGCGGCGTCGTCACGGACGGCGGCGACGGGCTGCTGGTCCCGCGCGGCGACGCGACGGCGCTCGCCGAGGCGCTCCGCGGGCTCGCGCTCGATCCCGCGCGCACGCGCCGGCTCGGCGCCGAGGCGGCGGAGACC
>DATMVH010000199.1:0-5831 GCA_035563395.1 Solirubrobacteraceae bacterium | reverse complement strand
CGGGCGACGCCGGCCAGCATGCGCTGGCGCTCGTCGCCCGGCTGGGCCGCGATCGCGCGGATGCCCGCGAGCTCCTGCTCGCAGCGGAGCGCGCACGCGTGCGGCGCGCACGCCGCCAGCAGGTCGTCGAGCACGTCGCGGAGCGGCCGGCGGCACTCCGACTCGACGTCGATGAGCTCCGCCCGCGTGCCGTCGCGCGAGGCGAGGAAGCGGTTCTCGTCGTCCGCCGCCCATGCCTGGACCTGGCGCACGGCGGCGAAGTCCTCGGTGGCCTCGAGCCGCACGACGCACTGCACGAGCGCGGCCAGCGCCGCGGTGTCGCGCGCGCGCGTCTGCGCGTCCATCACCCGCACCTCGAGCGTCCCGAAGCGCGGCTGCAGCCGCGCGTCCCACCACAGGAAGGTCGGCTCGGGGATGGCGTCGCAGCGCAGGAGCACGTCGATCATCTCCACGTAGTCGGCGTAGGACGCGAACGGCCGCGGCAGCCCCGTGCGCGGGAACATGCTGAAGATCGGCGTCCGGGCCGACGCGAGCCCCGTGTCGCGCCCCTGCCAGAAGGGCGAGTTGGCCGACAGGGCGAGCAGCACGGGGAGGTGCGCGCGCAGGCCGCGCAACGCGCGCGTCGCGGCCTCCGGGTCCGGCACGGCGACGTGCACGTGCAGCGCGAACGTCGGCTCGCGCCGGGCGAGCTCGCGCATCGTGTCGTAGATCGACTGGTAGCGCGAGCCGCCGGAGACGCGGCTGTCCGTCCACACGGCGAACGGGTGCGTGCCGGCGACCGCGGCGCGGAGCCTGAGGGCGTAGAGGTCGGCGGCGAGCTGCCGGCGCAGCCCCTCGACCTCCTGCGCGGCTCCGCCGGCCGTGGCGTGGGGGCGGCTGGCGAGCTCGATCGCCGAGCCGTGCGTCTCGGCCGCGGCCCGGTCGGCGACCTCCGCCGACAGCGCGGGGAGCACCTCGTCGATCCGCGAGGCGAGCGCCCAGGTCGCCGGCTCGAGCAGCATGACCTCCTCCTCGATGCCGACCGTCCAGGGCGCCTCGGCGCCGCGCGGGCTCCACTCCGCCCACGCGGGGAGTCCGGTCATGCGACCACCCAGGTGTCCTTCGCGCCGCCGTTCTGCGAGGAGTTGACGACGAGCGCGCCCTCGTCGAGCGCCACGCGGGTGACGCCGCCGGGCGGGACGTGCGCCTCGTCGGGCGACGTGAGGAAGACGAACGGCCGCAGGTCGACGTGGCGCGGGCGCAGCTCGCCGTCGATCTCCGTCGGGTGGGTGGAGAGCGCCACCTGCCGCTGGGCGATGAACGCGCCCGGGTCCGCGCGCACGCGCTCGCGCAGGTCCTCCACGTCGTCCCGGTCGGCGTGGCCGACGACGACCACCCCCATCCCGCCGTAGGAGCTGCGCTCCTTGACCACGAGGTGCTCGAACACGTCGAGCGCGCGTTCGAGGACCTCCGGATCGGCGAGGTCGAAGGTCTCCACGCTTCCGAGGAGCGGCGCTTCTCCGAGGTAGAACCGGATCATGACGTCGACGTAGGCGTGCGCGAGCTTGTCGTCCGCGACGCCGGTCCCGAAGCAGTTGACCAGCTTGACGCCGCCGGCGCAAAGGACCGGATGGAGCAGCTGCCCCACCGGCGTGTCGAGCGTGTCCTGATCCGACCGCCGGTAGACGGCGTCGACCCGCTCGCCGTCGTGCCACAGCCGCCCGTCGCGCACCTCGAGGTCCGCTTCCGCGACGAGCGGGACGTCGAGCCGCTCGGCGGCCCAGCGGTGCTCCCAGTACGCGGAGTTGTCCGGCCCGTCCGTGAGCACGACCGCGCGGCCGGGGCCGAGCGTGGCGGCGAGCAGGCGGGCGACGTCGTCCAGCGGCGCCGGGCGGTCGCCGGCGCGCAACCCCAGGTGCCGGCAGGTCGCCTCGCGGGCGGCCCACCAGTAGCCGAACCCGCTGGGGGTGCGGACGTTGTCCTCGAGGACGAGCCAGCGGCCCCGCTCGTCGCGCACGAGGTCCAGGCCGGCGAGCCCGACCCAGACGCCGTCGCGCACCTCGACGCCCGCCATGCCGGGCTCGAAGTGCTCGGCGCTGTCGATCACGCGGCGGGGCATCGCGCCCTCGGCGACGATTCGCTGGGGCCCGTACACGTCGGCGACGTAGGCGTTGAGCGCGCGGGCGCGCTGGGCGAGGCCGCGCGCCACGTGCTGCCACTCGGCGGCGGGGATGGCGCGCGGGACCGGGTCGACGTGCCAGGAGTCGTCGCCGTCGACGGACGCGAACCGGATCCCCATGGCGGTGACGTCGTCGCGCACGGCGCGGCCGAGCGCGCCGACGTCCTGCGCGAGGACGGCGGCGAGCGCGGCGCGCGCCCATGGCCGCACCGAGCCGTCCGCCGCCACCGCGTCGTCGAAGCCGCCCGGCCGGTACCCGGGCAGGACGGCGTGCGCGTGCGCCTCCACTTCGCGCAGTATCCCATCCCGTCGCCGCGTGCCTGCCACCATCTCGGCCCATGAGCCGGGACGACTCCCTCGCCGTCGCGGTGGCGACCGTCGCGGCGTTCGCCGAGCGCGCGGGCGCGGAGCGGGTCGTGCTGGTGCTCGATCGCGGCGAGGACGCCGAGCCGGCGCTGGTCGAGTGCCTGCCCGGCGAGCGGCTCGAGGTGACCGAGGGGGAGGCGTCCCGGCCGGTCGACCCGGACCCCGGCGTCGCCCCGGCCGCGCTGCCGCAGCTGCGGCCGCCGCCCGCCTCCTCCCTGCAGGCCGACCCCGAGACGGGCGAGCTGGCGGCCCCGCTCGGCGCCGTCGCGCACCTCGCGGACGCAGTGCTCGCGCTCGCCCGCGCGTTCGGCGGCCTCACCGTGGCCACCGCCGACTTCGCCACGCGCGACCCGGCGGTCCCGCTCACGATCGCCGCGCGCGACGGCGAGCCGGTCCTGCTGGCGATGGGCGGCAGGCACTTCGCGATGCCCGGGTAGGCCCGGCTGTGCGAGCATCGCCGGCGATGGAGCACGAGGAGGTCGCCGCGGTCAACCGCGCCTACTGGGACGCCCTCGCCGCCGTCCACGGCGAGGGCCGCGACGCCTACTACGACCTCGAGGCACTCGTCGCCGGGCGCGATTCGCTCTCGGACGCCGAGGACGCCGCCGTGGGCGACGTCGCCGGCCTCGACGTGCTCCACGTGCAGTGCCACATCGGCTTCGACAGCGTCTCGCTCACGCGGCGCGGCGCGCGCGTCACGGGCGTGGACTTCTCGCCCGCGTCGCTCGCCAAGGCGCGCGCCGTCGCCGAGCGCTCGGGCGTTTCCGTCGACTTCGTCCAAGCCGACGCCGTCGCCCTGCCGGACACGCTGTCGGCGCGCTTCGACGTCGCCTACGCGACGATCGGGGTCATCTGCTGGATCGACGACCTGCGCGCGTGGATGCGCTCCGTCGCGGGCACGCTGCGGCCGGGCGGGCGGCTCGTCCTCGTGGAGATCCACCCGCTCTTCAACATGATCGAGCGCCTCGACCCGCTCGCGCTCGACTTCCCGTACGGCGGCGGCGAGGCCCGCCGGTTCGACGAGGACGGCTCCTACGCCGACCCGGACGTGCACCTCGCGAGCACGGAGCAGGTCTCGTACGCGCACTCGCTCGGGGACGTCGCCGGCGCCGCGCTCGCCGCCGGCCTGCGGATCGAGCGCCTCGAGGAGCACATGGACGCCGCCTTCGACCCGCGCGGCCTCCTGCCGGGCCCGGAGGAGGACGGGCGCCACCGCCTGCGCGTGGACGGCGAGCTGCTGCCCGTCCTCTTCACGCTCGTCGCGTCGCGGCCCTGAGCCGTCGCCTCAGCCCCAGGGCAGCCACAGCATGAGCCGCGTGCCCGTCCCGGGCTCCGACTCGATCTCGAGCGAGCCGCCGCGCGCGGCGACCCCGTCGGCGAGCAGTCGCAAACCCATGTGGCCGGCGGCCCGCTGCTCCTCGAGGTCGGCCGCGGTCATGCCGCGCCCGTCGTCGTGGACGCACAAGCACGCGACCGACCCGTCGTCGGTCAGGGTCACCTCGGCGGTGCGTGCGCCGGCGTGGCGCTCGACGTTGCGCAGCGCCTCCTGCGCCGCCCGGTGGACGATCTCGGCGACGTCGACGGGCAGGTCGCGCACCAGGTCGACCGAGATGCGGACGGTCACGCCGCGGTCGGACAGGGGCTCCGCGAGCCGCTCGAGCGCCGCCTCGATGCTCTCGGCGCGCCGCTCGCCCGGGCGCAGCTCCAGCAGCAGTGAGCGCAGGGCGCGCACGGCGGTGCGGCAGCTCTGCTCGCTGCGGTGGAGCACCGTCCGGAGGTCGCCGTCCGCCTTGGCGTGCGGGTCCTCGGGCAGCTCGTCGGCGACGGCGCGCAGCTCGTAGGCCACGCCGACGAGGTCCTGGACCACGCCGTCGTGCAGCTCGGCGGCGATCCGCAGGCGCTCCTCCTCCACCTTGTCGTCGGCCCGGCGCACCAGGCGCTCGCGCTCGCGCTCGTGCTGGCGCACGCGCCGCGTGTGGAAGATGGCGAGCGGGAGCTGCGTCGCGCCGAGCGCGAGCAGGCCGAGCAGGAGCACGGGCAGGAACGCGCCGAGCAGCCGGCGGCCGGCGGCGTCGACCGTCTCCGCGCGCTGGTACGTCTCGACCACCACCATCTCGCCGGACGCCGCGCGCACGGGCCAGTACACCTCGACGAGCTTCCCGGGGAAGCGCTCGAAGCGGTTCTCCGGCCGCGACAGGTCCGTGACGCGCGACTCGCCCTCCGGTGCCGCGAACGCCGCCTGGACCGTCTCCGCGCCGTCGACGCGCGTGCCGATCAGCTGCTCGACGTCCGAGTACGCGATCCGCCCGTCACGCTCCCACACCTTGACGCGGACCACGGGGTCGTGGAGCACGCGTCGGCGCACGACGCCGTCGAGCCGGGCCAGCGCCGCGGGGTCGCCCCGCAGCACCCCGGCCGTGAGCTCCGGGGCGATGACGCCGCTCGCGAAGGCCGCCGTCATGGCCCGCGCGTCGCCGATCGCCTGCTGCGTGGCGACGTGCCGGAGCGCGAGCGTCCCGATCGCGCCGACGACGATCAGCGCCGCGAGGCTCGCGAGCAGGAACTCGATCCGCGCGCGGCGGCGGCCCGTCCGGAGGGAGCGCTTGCGGGCGCCGCCCGAGCCGTCCGGGTCGGCCTCTCCGCTCGCGGCGTGGTCGAACCGCCCGGCCACCGGGTGCTCCTCCGTGTCCTTCGTCAGCGAGACGAGCACCGCGCTACCCCGGAACCCGCAGCCAGAAGGTCGCGCCCACGCCCGGGCGGTTGGCTATGCCCGCCGAGCCGCCGTGCGCGTCGGCGACGCCGCGGACCAGCGCGAGGCCGAGCCCGGGCCGCCCCGCGGCGGAGGACATCCGGTAGAAGGGCTCGAACACCGCCTCCTCGTGACCGGCGGGAACGCCGCCGCCGTCGTCCGCCACCTCGAAGCGCCAGCCGGCGCCGCTGCGGAGGACGCGGAGCTCCACCCGCGAGGTCCGCCTGCCGTGCAGGCGCGCGTTGTCGAGGAGCTGCAGCAGCGCGCGCTCCATCCAGCGCGCGTCGATGCGCGCCGCCGCGTCGCCGTCCGCGGCAACGACGGTCAGGCGCCCGGCGAGGTCGCCGGGGACCTCGGCGCCGACGCGCTGCAGGAACGGCTCGAGCGGCACCCACGCCGGCTGCACGGCGCCGGGACCGGCGGCACGCACGACGCTCTCCATCTCCTCGAGCACCCGCGCCGCGTGCCGCACGTCCTGGAGCAGCGCGTCGCGCTCGCGCCCGGCGGGCTGGTCCTCGAGCCGGCGCCGGATCCGCCGGACCGGGGCCTGGAGCTCCT
>DATMVH010000198.1:0-3735 GCA_035563395.1 Solirubrobacteraceae bacterium | reverse complement strand
CACGCGGCGCCGGACGTCGGCGCCGCGTGCCGGCGAGCCCGCCGGCCTTCAGGCCAGCGAGATCGCGACCTGCTCGAGGCGGTCGAAGGCGTCCTGCATGCCCGACTCCATCCCCGAGTTGACGTGCATGTCGCGCGCCTGGGCGGTCTTGTGCTGCACGAGCGTGCGCAGCAGCGTGGCGCCGTCGCGCTCGATGAGCGTCATGGTGTTCGTCGACGCGTCGTCGGGAAACGGCGCGAACGTCTCCGTCTGGACGATCCGCTCATCCGGGACGATCTCGAGGAACTCGCCGTAGAAGGCGAACTCCTCCGCGCCCGGGGGCCGCATGGCGTAGCGCCACGTGCCCCCCACGCGCAGGTCGATCTCGCACGCGGTCATCTCGCCGCGGCCGGCGTGCCACCAGCGCCGCACCAGGTCGGGCTCGGTGACCGCGCGCCACACGAGGTGCGCCGGCGCCGCGAACTCGCGCTCGATGAGGATCTGGTCGTCGGCCGGAAGGGTGACCTTCGCCGTGCCGCTAGTCGCCACTGCCATCTCCTTGCTCCTTCTTGAGGTCTTCGAGGACGTCGTCCAGCAGCTCGAAGCGCTCCGACCACAGCACCTCGTAGCCCTTGACCCAGTCGTGGATGGGCTTGAGCGCGGGACCGTTGAGGCGGTACAGCCGCTGCCGCCCCTGGTCGCGCACCGTGACCAGCTCCACTTCCCTGAGCACGCGCAGGTGCTTGGACACCTGCGGCTGGCCGAGCCCGAGCTCGCGCACCAGGTCGCCGACCGCGCGCTCGCCTCCGGCCAGCAGATCGATGATCTGCCGCCGGCGCGGCTCCGCCACCGCGTTGAACGCGTCGGTCGTGGTCGCTGCCCGGGCCATGGAGACAGGATACATTCCTATATGGGTATGTGTCAATGGCGTCAGCGCGGCGACGCGACGCCCTGTCCCGGGCGGGTGCCAGCGGTCGGCCGGACGACCACCCGGCCCCGCGCGGGTGTCCGACTGCGCGTGCGCGCGATTCGCCTGCACGCCGAGCGGATATGCCCGAGCGCCATGGCACCGGGAGCGCAGCTCGACACGCCGCTCGACCGCAGGCGGGCGGCGGCATGTTGAGCGATCACTGGATCACGCAGGTGAGGGACGCGATGCTCAAGCAGCAGCGGATGGCGGCGGTCGCCGGCCGGATCGAGCGACTGGACGCCGAGGTCGCGAGGCTCGCCGCGGAGGGCTACATGGTCGACGTCGACCGTCTGCTCGACGAGCGCCGCAACCTGGAGTGGCACCTGTGCGCGCTCCGCGCCGACCTCGTGCCGAACGGCTGACGCGCCAGGCCGCCGACACCTCGCGCCGCCGTCCACGCGGGCGGCCGCGGACACCGCCGCCGCCGGCACTGCGGCGCCGCGCCGGCGCTTGACAACGCTGCAATAGTTAGCGCTGGTGATAAGTACCGATGCCGATAAGGAGCGCCGCGCCCAGACGCTGCTCGCCCTCGCGGACGGCACGCGCGGCCGCATCGTCGAGCTGCTGGCCGAGCGGCCGCGCACCGCGTCGGAAATCCACCGCTCGTTCCCCATCGCCGCCCCCGCGGTGAGCCGCCATCTCCGCGTGCTGCGCGAGGCCGGGCTGGTGCAGGAGCGCCGGCCCGCCGGCGACCGGCGCGTGCGCGTCTACACGCTGCGCACCGAGCCGGTGAACGAGCTCGCCGAGTGGCTCGACGGCATGAGCCGCCGGTGGCAGGACCAGCTCGACGCGTTCAAGGACTACGTCGCGCTCCGCACGGCGCGACCCGAGGAGGAGCCCAGGTGACCGCAGCCGCCGCTCGTGCCGAGGTCGTCGTTCCCGCGACGCCGGACGACGCCTTCCGCCTGTTCACGGAGGACATCGGCCTGTGGTGGCGGCGCGGCACGCCGTACTGGAACGACGCCGAGCGCGCGGTCGACCTGCGGATCGAGCCGGGCGTCGGCGGGCGCTTCGTCGAGGTGCACGACGGCGAGGCGGGCACGGGCTTCGAGGTCGGCCGCGTCACGGCCTGGGAGCCCGGCCGGCGCCTGGGCGTCACGTGGACGCAGACGGGCTGGGACGGGGTGGCGACCGACGTCGAGATCACCTTCGAGGCGACGAGCGACGGCACGCGCGTGCGCCTCGCCCACACGGGCTTCGAGCGGGTGCCCGACGGCGCCCGCGCAGTCGCCGGCTACGACGCCGGCTGGAACGAGATCCTCGGCTGGTACGCCGGGGCCGCCCAACGACGAAAGGAGCCGTCGAGGTGAAGTACCTGCTCTTCTACACGCCGGTCGAGGACGTGCTCGCCAGGGCGCCGGCCCACTTCCCGGCGCACCGCGCGCGCCTGGACGAGTTCCACGCGCGCGGCGACCTCCTGATGGTGGGCACGTTCGCCGACCCGCGGGAGGGCTCGATGGCCGTCTTCACCTCGCGCGAAGCGGCGGAGGAGTTCGTCGCCGGGGACCCGTTCGTCGACCACGGCGTCGTCGCGCGCTGGGAGATCCGCGAGTGGGACGAGGTGCTGGTGCCGGTGGCCTCGGCCTGACGCGGCGGGCGGTCGCCGCCCGCTCAGGCGAGGGCGGGCTCGGGCGCCGCGCGGACTCGGGCCCGCGACGCGCCGAGCGCGTCGAGCATGAAGAGCAGCAGCGCGACCCACACCAGCACGAAGCCGGCGAGGCGCGTCGGCGGCATCGGCTCGCCGTAGAACAGCACCCCGATCAGGAACTGGATCGTCGGGGTTAGGTACTGGAGCAGGCCGAGCGTGCTGAGGCGGATGCGGATTGCGGCGGCCCCGAAGAGCATGAGCGGGAGCGCGGTCACGACCCCGGCGCCGACCAGCAGGGCGGTGTGCCCCGCCCCCTCGGTCGTGAAGGTGCCCCGGCCGCTGCCGCCGAGCCACGCGAGGTAGGCGACGGCCGGGAGCACGAGGACCGCGGTCTCGACGGCGAGGCTTCGCATGCCGTCCACGCCCGCCCGCTTCTTGACGAGCCCGTAGAGCCCGAACGAGCACGCCAGGGTCAGCGCGATCCACGGCACGCGGCCGTAGTCGACCGTGAGCACGAGCACCCCCGCCGCGGCCACGGCGAGCGCGATCCCCTGCCGGCGGCGGAGCCGCTCGTGGAGGAAGACCATGGCGAGCACGACGGTCACCAGCGGGTTGATGAAGTAGCCGAGGGACGTCTCGACGACGTGCTCGCTGTTGACCCCGTAGATGTACACGCCCCAGTTGACGCTGACGAGCGCCGCGGCCAGGGCCAGCAGCCCGGCGGCGCGCCGGCTCAGCCGCCGGAGCCAGGCGAAGCCCGACGTGAGCGCGAGCAGCGCGAGGAGGAACGCCAGCGACCACACGACCCGGTGCGCGAGGATCTCGACCGGCAGCGCCGGCTCGAGCAGCGGCCAGTAGAGCGGGAACAGCCCCCACATCAGGTATCCGCCGACCGCCGCGAAGGTTCCTGACCGCGATGGCGACACCACATCGACGGTAGCGGCGTGCGCCTGCCACGACGACGATCGCCGGCCGGCCGCGGTGGAGCCGGATGCGCTCGGGGCGTAGGGTCGTGACCGTGACCGGGCCTCAGCGCCGCAGACCCGCCCGCCGTCGCGGCCGCGCGAACAGCGACGCCGAGCGGCGTGCCCTGGCGAAGGCGAGCGGGCGGCGGACCGGGCCCCCGCCGCGCGCCCCGCGGCCCGGCTTCGCAGTGCTGTCGACGGACGGCGGATCGCGCGGCAACCCCGGCCCGGCG
>DATMVH010000197.1:0-12102 GCA_035563395.1 Solirubrobacteraceae bacterium | reverse complement strand
ACCGCCGCGGCGTCCAGCGCCGCCCACGCCGGGTCGGCGAGCATGTCCGCGAACGTCCGGGCGTTGCCGATCGCGGCGCGCCGCACCGGCTCCGGCACGGAGCCCCAGCCCCCGGGCCCGAGGATCACGACCTCGAAGAACCGCCGCGTCGCGGCGGCGGCGTCCCCGGCGGCGATCTGGGCCGCCACGGACGCGAACAGCGCCGCGACGCCCGGCGCGATCGGGTCGACGACCGGCTCGTGCGCGACCACGCTCCGCACGAGGTCGGGGCGGCGCCCGGCGAGCCCGAGCGCGATCGCGCCCCCGTAGGACGTGCCGGCGAGGTGGGCCGGGCCGCGGTCGAAGCGCTCGAGGAGCGCGGCGAGATCGTCCTCGTGCTGCCGCCGCGTCGGCGGGAGCAGCCCGCGAGGGCTGCGGCTGTGCCCGCGGCGGTCGTAGCGCACGACGGCGAACGAGCGCGTCAGCGACGGCACGAGCCGCGCCCACGTCGTGGTGTCCGTCCACCCGCCGTGGACGAGCACGAGGAGCTCCCCGTCGCCCTCGGGCGGCTCGACGTGGAGCTCGAACGGACCGGCGCGCCTGTCACTCGTCATGGCCCGGCTGACGTCCCGGGAGCCGGCCGTATTCCACTCGTGGCGGCACGCGCGCCCGGCTTCTGATCGGATCCCGGCATGGCCGACGCCGACTTCGAGGTCCTGGACGACCGCTTCGCCGACTGCATCCGCTCAACCGCGCAGGTCGAGCGCCTCGCCCAAGGCTGCCGCTGGTGCGAGGGCCCGGCGTACTTCCCCGCCGGGCGCCATCTCGTCTGGAGCGACATCCCCAACGACCGGATCCTGCGCTGGGACGAGCCGACGGGCACCGTCGGGGTGTTCCGCGCGCCGGCCCGGTACTCCAACGGCAACACGGTGGACCGCGAGGGGCGGCTCGTGACGTGCGAGCACGGCGCCCGGCGCGTGACGCGGACGGAGCACGACGGAACGGTCACCGTGCTCGCCGACCGCCACGACGGCAAGCGGCTCAACAGTCCGAACGACGTCGTGGTGACGTCGGACGGGTCGATCTGGTTCACGGATCCCGCCTACGGCATCGACAGCGACTACGAGGGCCACCGGGCGGAGAGCGAGATCGGCGCGTGCCACGTCTACCGCATCGATCCCGTCACGGGCGCCACGACGATCGTGGCCGACGACTTCGACCGCCCGAACGGGCTCGCCTTCTCTCGTGACGAGCGCGTCCTGTACATCTCGGACACCGGCGTCGACCCCGGCCACATGCGCGCCTTCGACGTCGCCGCCGACGGCTCGCTGCGCGGCGGCGACGTGTTCGCCGAGTGCACGGCGGGCAAGTTCGACGGGTTCCGCCTGGACGAGGAGGGGCGGATCTGGACGAGCGCCTACGACGGCGTCCACTGCTACGACCCCGACGGCACGCTGATCGGCAAGGTCCTCGTGCCCGAGATCGTCGCCAACGTCGTCTTCGGCGGCGCCAAGCGCAACCGCCTGTTCATCTGTGCGACGACGTCCGTCTACGCGGTGCTCCTGCCGGTGAACGGGGTGCAGACGATCGGGAGGTGACCGTACGGGGGGGGGCGGCCCCTCAGCTTGCGTCCGCCTTCGCGAGCAGGTAGCGCATCAGCGCGGGATCGTGGCGGTGCAGCCATGTCGGCGATCCGTATTCGATCGACGCCTTGAGGTGCTCGACGTGCGGTCGCTGCAACCTGTCCTCGAACGCCTCCAGTGCGGGCATCGGCACCCCGAGCTGGATGGTCCCCGGGACAGCCGACATCGGCCCGGGCCGGTCGGTCACCACGCCGCCGACGGCCTCGACCTCGGGCACGAGCGTTCCGCCGCCGGCCGCGGCGATCGAGACGCACAGCAGGCCCTCCCACGGAGTCACAGCCGAGTAGATGCCTCCGACGACGCGGAACCGTCGCTCCGAGGGGATGTCGGTGACGGCGAGCCGCGTGCCGTCGAGGCGCTGGATCGCCCGGATGGAGAACGCCAGAAACCGCAGCGCGGAAGCGCGGCCGGGACCCGCGACAAGCGGTTCGACGATCTCTTCGGGCGGGCGACGCACGAACTCACCGAGCGCCCGCTGCCCGGCCGCCACGCGTCGCTCGAGCTCCTTCGCCTTCCGAGCGGCGATCGCGTTGCGCGTATTGGCAGCCAGCCCGTCGCGGAACACGGCCAACGCGTCCTCGAGCTCGCCGCGCTTGACGTGGGCGTTGCCGAGCCGGTTGGTCGCTCGTGCGGACGTGTGATCGCGCGCGAGGATCGCGATGTTGAGTGCGAGCGCCTCGTCGCTCACGTCCCCCTGCTCGTGCAGCCGCTGCGCGCGCTGCTCCAGCGACGAAAGGTCATCGGCCATGGCTCGGCCTCCGGTCATGGCCGCCCGGGGGGCAGCACCTCCTCGACGAGCTCGAACACGCCGCTGATCAGCACCCGCTCCTCCCACTCGGCGATGCGGTGCAGGCGGTGCTCCTCGGCGGTCATCGTCGCCGGGTCGTCGCGGGCGGCCTCGTACTCCTCGCTCGTGCCGGGGAAGAACGCCATCGTCATCACCTGGTCCGGGCTGTCCTCGTTGCGGAGGACGAGCGCCTTCTCGTAGCGTGGCAGCCACGGCTCGTGGTACCAGGCCTTGCGGAACTGCTCGTAGCTGCCAGGCTTGATCTGCCGCACCGCGACCGC
This sequence comes from Solirubrobacteraceae bacterium, assembly GCA_035563395.1. Taxonomy (GTDB): domain Bacteria; phylum Actinomycetota; class Thermoleophilia; order Solirubrobacterales; family Solirubrobacteraceae; genus DASQMT01. The sequence continues at coordinate 9,412 of DATMVH010000197.1, read as the reverse complement.
GCACATCATCGATGGCCTTCCCTCCGCTCGGGTGAACGCCCGAACGGTACGCCGCGAGCGCCCGCGCCGGTAGATTCGGCCATCGCATGCACTGGCTCAACGAACCCCCGGCGTGGTCGGAGGAGGACGGCGTCCTGCGCCTCACCACCGCGTCCGGCACCGACTTCTGGCGGACGACGCACTACGGCTTCGTCCGCGACGACGGGCACTTCGGGCACCGTCCGGTTTCCGGCGACTTCACCGCGCGCGTGCGGATCGAGGGCGCGTACCGCGACCAGTACGACCAGGCCGGGCTGATGGTGCGGCTCGACGCGGAGACGTGGATGAAGTGCGGGATCGAGTTCGTGGACGGCCGCCAGTGGGCCAGCGCCGTCATCACGCGCGGGCTGTCCGACTGGTCGGTCGCGCCGCTCGACCCGGCGCCCGCGCAGCTGTGGGTCGAGGTGCGACGGACGGCCGAGGCGGTCGAGGTCGCCTACGGCGCGGACGTCCCCGACCGGCTGCTGCGGCTCGGCGCCTTGACGACGGAGCGCGACCTGCAGGTCGGCGTGATGGCCGCCTCGCCCGAGGGCGGCGGCTTCGAGGTCGCGCTGCACGACTTCGCGGTCGAGCCGCGCTGACGCGGGTACGGACTTACGCCACGCGGAACGGAGCGCGCAGCGCGTCCGGATCCCGCACGTGGCGGGCCGCCACGGCGACGTACTCGAGCGGCTCGACCACCCAGCCGCGCTCCGCGTCGTAGTGCGCGAGGTCGGCGATCGGGACCTCGAGGCGGACGTCGCGCGTCTCGCCCGGCGCGAGCCGGACGCGCGCGAAGGCCTCGAGCTCGCGCGGGGCGCGCTCCACCGCCGAGCCGGGCGCCTCGACGTAGAGCTGCACGACGTCCTCGCCCGCGACCTCGCCCGAGTTCGTCGCCGCGACGGTCACGCCGAGCGTGTCGCCCGCCCTGAGCTGCGCGCCGTCGAGCCGCAGCCCGGACAGCTCGAACGTCGTGTAGCTCAGCCCGAAGCCGAACGGGAAGGCCGGCGCGGCGCCGTCACGGTCGAGCTTCCGGTAGCCGTGCCAGAGGTCGTACGTGATCGCCGTCGCGTCGCGGTCGAAGAACGGGAGGTCCTCGTCGCGCGCGGGGAAGGAGCAGGGCAGCCGGCCGCTCGGGTTCACCGCGCCGGACAGGACGTCGGCGAGCGCGCGACCGCCCTCCATGCCGGGGTACCACAGCATGAGGAGCGCCTCCACGTCGTCGCGCCAGCCCTCGGTGATCACGGCGCTGCCGGCCATCACGGCGACGATGGTCCGCGGGCTCGCGGCCGCGACCGCGCCGATCAGCGCCTGGTCGGCGGCGTGCAGCGCGAGCGACACCCGGTCGCCGCCCGGCGGCATCCCGTGCTCGTCCGTGGTGCCCGCCAGCAGCCGCCGCGCGAGCTCCTCGTCCTCGGGCGCCGGGCGGGGATAGAGGTGCTCGAACTGCGCCAGCACGGCCGGCTCCACGTTCTCGCCCTCGTCGTCGTGCGTGTAGCCCACGACGACGACGGCGGCGTCGGCGCCGCGCGCCAGCTCGGCGGCGCGCGCGGGGTCGCTCCCGTCGTCGTGCTCGACCGCGACGGCGTCGCCGAGCACGTCGCGCAGGCCCTCGAGCGGCGTGACGACGTACGGCGGCCGCGTGTTGCTCGAGCCGCCGTCGCCCGTGTTCGGCACGGCGGCGAGGCGCCCGATCACCGCGACGCGCCGGACGTCGCGCAGGGGCAGCGCGCCGCCCTCGTTCTTGAGCAGGACGATGCCCTTGTGCGCCGCCTCGCGCGCGAGCGCACGGTGCGACTCCGACGCGACGACCTCGGGCCCGTAGTCCGCCGGGTCGCGGCCCTGCCCGAAGCGCACGAGCTGACGCAGCACGCGCAGCGCCGCGTCGTCGACGCGCGCCTCGGGCACCTCGCCGGACCGCACGAGCCCCGCCAGGTCGCGGTCGAAGTGGTTGCGGAACGGCATCTCGACGTCCTGGCCGGCGAGCGCGGCGGTGCGGGCGTCGCGCATGCCCCAGATGAAGTCCGTCATCACGAACCCGTCGAAGCCCCAGGTCTCCTTGAGGATCCCGGACAGCAGCTCCCGGTTCTGGCCGGCCCACTCGCCGTTGACGCTGTTGTAGGCGCTCATCACCGAGGCGACGCCCTCGTCGACGACCCGCCGGAAGTGGGGCAGGTAGACCTCGTGCAGGCTGCGCGGGTCGATCGTGACGTCGACGGTGAAGCGCGCGTTCTCCATCGAGTTGAGCGCGAAGTGCTTCACGCACGCCATCACGTGCCGCTGCACGCCGCGCGCGAGCGCCGCGCCGAGGGCGCCGAGGTGGTGGGTGTCCTCGCCGTAGGTCTCCTGCGCGCGGCCCCACGCCGGGTGCCGGAGGAGGTTGATGCACACGCCGCCGAAGAAGTTCGCGCCGAGCGCGCGCATCTCCCGGCCGATCGCGTCGCCGATGCGCTCCTCGAGGTCCGGGTCCCAGGTCGCCCCGCGCGCCATCGAGACCGGGAAGGTCGTGGCGTCCTGGAGGATCACGCCGCGCGGGCCGTCCGCGAAGCGCACGCCCGGCACGCCCAGGCGCGCGATCTCGCCCGCAACCCACGGGCGGCTGCTGTAGCCGCCGGGCTTGAACATCTCGGCGATCCCCGCCCAGAACGGCGTGTCGCCGCCCATCAGCTCGATCTTCTCCTCGAGCGAGAGCTGCTCGAGCAGCGCGGCGGCGCGCGCCTCGATCGCCTCCGGGCCGAGCGCCTCCTGCGTCTCGAGGGCTCCGAAGGCGGCGGACGAGGTCGGGGTCACGGCTGGCATCTCCTTCCGGTGGGCGCGGCACTGTAGCGCGCTGGTTACCGCACCGGAGACCCGACCGCGGCGGCGCGTATGGTTCCGGCGCGAGGAGTCCGGCGACGAGGGGGCATGGCATGAGCGGCGTCGTTTCTGCGGCAACGAACGGCCGGGTGCGCCGAGCGGCCGCGGTGCTGCTGGTCGCCGCCGCGGCGGCGGCGGGCCTTGCGCTCGGGGCCGGCCCGGGGCAAGCGCAATCGCCCGGCGCGAACGGCCGCGCCGACAAGCTCCTGCTCTTCGCCGCCGACGGTCTGCGACAGGAAGCCGTCGCGCGGTATTCCGCCGAAGGCGTGACGCCCGGCTTCCGCCGGCTCCTGCGCGACGGCATCCGGGCGTCCGGGCAGGGCCTGCTCACCCAGGCGCCGCCGAACACCGGCGCGGGCTGGTTCACGCTCGCCACCGGGGCGTGGCCGGGCGTCGCCGGGTCGACGAACAACACCTTCCACGTCAACGGGCAGCCGTTCGCCAACCGCACCGCGGCGTTCGACCCCGGCGTGCTGCAGGCCGAGACGATCGCGCAGGCGGCCGAGCGCGGCGGCAAGAAGGTCGCGCAGATCGAGTGGGCCGGCGGGCGGAGCGGGACGATCGCGGGACCGACGCTGGACTTCCGGGTCTTCCGCTCCGGCCGCGGCGTGGCGACGAACTACGTCGCGCCCGCCGACTCGCCGTCGTTCACGGCGTCCTTCGGCCTGCAGTTCGACCATCCCGAGGGCTTCGCCGGCCAGCCGCCCTTCCCGCAGGCGGCGCCCACGCCGGCCGACGGCTGGGCCGACGTCCCCGCGTCCTTCAGCCCGCCGCGGCAGATGCGGCTGCGCGTGCTGGACGCGGGCACGGACAAGTACGGGCTCAACGCGTACCTCTACGACCGCACGGACGACCGCGCCGAGAACTACGACCGCGTCCTGCTCTCGCCCACCAAGGACGGCGACGACGCCGTCGGCGACCTCGCCGAGGGCGAGTGGGCGGACGTCAAGGTGACGATCCAGGGCGGCGACCTCGACGGCAAGACCGGCGCGATGCTCGTCAAGGTCGAGCGGCTCGCGCCGGACCTGTCGCAGGTGCGCCTCTTCCACACCTCCGTGACGCGCGCGATCGCGAGCTGGCCGTCGTGGCCGGGCGAGCCCGGCTTCAGCGGCGACTTCGAGGACTTCGTGGCCGAGCGCTTCCCGTCCTCGCAGGCGGGCGACTTCGCGGTGCTCGAGGCCGGCATCGTGAGCGAGGAGACCTACGTCGAGCAGGGCCTGTACTGGGAGACCGCGTACCGGCCGCTGATCCGGTACGTGCTCGACACCTACCGGCCCGACCTCGCGCTCGTCGGCTATCCCGTCACGGACGAGTTTCAGCACCAGTTCCTCGGGCTCGTGACGCGGCGGCTGCCGAACGGCGCGGCCAACCCGGCCTTCGACGACGTCCAGGTCGACGGCACGCGCGACTTCCGCGTCCGCGCGCGCCGGGCCTTCATCCGCCGCGCCTTCCGCGGGGCCGACGCGACGATGCGGCTCGCCCAGGCGCGCCTCCGCGACCGCGACGTGACCACCTTCGTCGCCTCGGATCACGGCTTCGCGCCGCAGTTCGCGGCCGTCGACGCGAGCAAGGTGCTCGTGGACCTCGGCCTGCTGTCGGCGCCCCAGACCTCCAACTGCCGCCCGGCGAGCGGCGAGACGATCGGCAAGGCGAAGGCCTGCTGGGCCGGCGGGACGGTCCAGATCTACCTCAACCTCGCCGGGCGCGACCCGGCGGACGGCGGCTTCCAGCAGGTCCCCGCCGCCGACGAGGCCGCGACCGTCGCCGCGATCAGGGCGGCCTTCCTCGACCTCGCCGACCCGAACGACTGGACCGGCGACGGGCAGCCCGAGGGCTGGAAGGTCATCGACCGGGCGTTCACCAAGGCGGAGGCGCGCCACATCCCGAACGGCCCGGACTCCACCGCGGACATGGCGCACCCGACGCGCACCGGCGATCTCGTCGTCTTCTCCGCGCCGCCGTACCAGTTCGACGCGGCGACGCCGGGCACGCTGATCGCCCGCTCGGCGTTCTTCGGCCAGCACGGCTACGTCCCGGACGTGCAGGATCGCGCGAGCAACACGAACATGCGCGCGACGTTCCTCGCGGGCGGCGACGCGATCGCCCGCGGCGTCGCCGAGGACGTGCGCAGCATCGACCTCGCGCCCACGGCGGCGTTCCTGCTCGGCGTCCCGTCGCCGCAGCACAGCCAGGGCGTCGTGCGGCGCGACGTGCTCGCCGCGGGGAGCCGGTACACGCCGCTCTCGATCGTCGGGCTGAACGACTTCCACGGCCAGCTCGACCAGACGACGACGCTGATCGACGGGCGCACCGTCACCGTCGGCGGCGCCGCCCAGCTCGCGACGATGTTCGACGAGGAGGCGGCCGCCCTGCCGGGGCGGACGCTGCTGCTGGCCGCGGGCGACAACGTCGGCGCCTCCCCGCCGAACTCCGCGCTGCTCGAGGACCGGCCGGCGATCGACGTGGAGAACGCGTGGGGGCTCGACGCGACGAGCCTCGGCAACCACGAGTTCGACTTCGGCGTCGAGCGCCTGCTCGCCCAGATCGAGCGCGCGGACTTCCCGTTCCTGTCGGCGAACATCGTCGAGGAGGAGACGGGCGAGCCGCCGGCGTGGCTGCGCGGCTCGGAGGTCTTCGACGTCGACGGCGTGCCGGTCGGCGTGATCGGGGCGACGGTGCGGACGACGCCCGAGCTCGTCCGAGCCGACGCGACCGCCGGGCTCCGGTTCCTCGACGAGGCCGAGCGCATCCGCGGCGAGGCGGAGCGCCTGCGCGCCGCCGGCGTCGAGGTGCAGGTCGTCGTCATCCACGAGGGCGCCGTGCTCGGCGCGAACGCGATCGACGGACAGCCCGCGGCGCCGTGGGAAGGCCCGGTGATCGGGATCGTCCAGGCGCTGCAGGACACGTCGATCGACCTCGTCGTCGCGGGTCACACGCACCGCATCGCGAACACCGTCGTCGGCCGCATCCCGGTCGTCGAGGGCGTGAACGCCGGGGGCAGCTACTCCGTCGCGCAGCTCATGCTCGAAGGCTCCGACGTGGTCTGGGCCGGCACCGCGACGCGCCTCGCCAAGAACCTCGGCGTCGCCGCGCGGCCGGACGTGCAGGCGATCGTCGACGCGGCGAACGCGGAGACCGCCGTGCTTCGCAACCAGGTGATCGGGACGCAGTCGATCGACATCCGCCGCGACCCGACGCGCCTCAACGAGTCGGCGATGGGCAACCTCGTCGCGGACGCGATGCGCGACTTCTACCCCGGCGTGGACGCGGCGCTGACGAACTCGGGCGGCCTGCGCGCCGACCTGCCGATGTCGCCGCCGTCGGCGGGCGAGGCCGACGGGGAGATCACCTGGGGCGAGGTGTTCGCCGTGCTGCCGTTCGGCAACCGCACGGTGATCGAGACGCTGACCTTCGAGCAGCTCACCGCCGCGTTGCTCAACGGGTTCGGCCCCGCATGCGATCCGGCGATCGCCACCGGCCGCTTCCCGCAGGTGTCCGGGCTGAAGATCGACTTCCACTGCGAGGGCACGACGCCCGTCGTCGACGCGATCGCGCTCGCGCCCGAGGGCCCGGCCGGCCCGCTCACGCCGCTCGGCCCGGGCAGCACCGTCCGCGTCGTCACCAACGACTTCATGTTCACCGGGGGTGACGGCTACACGGCGCTGGCCGGCGGCACGGACGTGCTGCAGCCGGGCGATGCGCTGCTGGACCTGGTCATCGAGTACATCGCGGCGAACTCGCCCGTGGCGCCGAGCGTGGAGGGGAGGATCGTCCGCCCGTAGGCGTCGTCGGCAGCACCGGCTCGCACTCGTCTCGTGCGGCGACGTGGCGGTAGGCGGCGCGCGGTCCGTCGAGCGCGAGCCGCGTGAGCGCCTCGGCCAGGCGGTCGACCTCCTCCGGCGTGGTCCCGAGCCTGAGGATCGCGCCGACCGCGCCGGGGAGCTGCGGGTTCCGCCCGCCCGCAGCTCGGCGCGCAGCCGGCGCACCTCGGCGCCGGGATCCCGAGGAGCCGCCGTGATGCGCGGATGCGCGCAGAAGCAGCGCTGCGCACGCCGATCGCGTGCTCCGCGCTCAGGACCGCGGCGACGAGCCGGTGCCGGTGCCGGCGCATCGGTGAAGCTCGCGACGCCGACGCGGTCCGCGTCGCCCTCGGGCCACGACGCCAGCTGACGCACGGCGAGGCTTCCCTACCAGAGCGGCGGCGAGCGCGCGCGGTCTTGTCCGGAGGACGACGCGAAGGGCGCGCCGTTCCCGGCGGATCCTTCGCGTCACGAGCGCAACGGCGCCGAGGTTCGCGGCATGGATTGCGCTATCCGGGGTATCGCACGGCGTGCGGAGTCTGGAGGAAAGGCGGTGCAATGCGGGGTTTCGGGCTTGTCATCGAGGAAATGACCGAGGGCGCGGTGCGTGTGGCGCCGCGCGGCGAGCTCGACCTGCAGCACGCCTACGCGTTCGACGAGGAGCTTCGCCGCGTGGAGGCGCGGCAGCCGTCGTGCCTCGTGCTCGACCTGCGCGACCTGCGGTTCCTCGACTCGTGCGGCGTGTCGCGGCTCGTCGCCGCCCGCCGCCGGGCGATGCGGGCCGGCCGGCGGCTCCTGCTCGTGCGCGGACCGGTGGCCGTGCAGCGGCTGCTGGCGCTGACCGCGGTCGACGAGCTGTTCGAGACGGTGACCGACGTGCCCGTCGGCCTCATGCGGTAAGCAGGCCGCGCCCGCTACTCGCCGAACTCGTGCTCGTACCCCTGCCCGGTGCGGGGCTTCGAGCCGAACCCGCGCTGCAGCCCGCCCGTGCGGACGCCGGGCGGGGGGCCGCCAGGCTGCGGGTCGCCGGCGCGGCCGCGCTGCGTCGGCCGGTTCCGGTCGCGGCTCGGCTGCACGCGCTTGGGCTCGCTCTTGCGCTTCGGGAAGTGCGGCGGCCACGGCGCGTCGCCGAGCCCCTCCTCCTCGTCGCGGCGGGCGAGCTCCAGGAGCGCGTCGAGCGACCCGGCGTGGTCGTCGATGTCGCCGGCCGGATCGCCGAGCGCCGCGAGCCGCTGCGGGACGGTGTCGAGGCGCAGGTCGCCGGGCTCGGCGTCCGGCACCTCCGCCCAGCGCAGCGCGCAGGATACGCGCGCGTCCGGGGTCGGCCGGACGGAGTAGCACGACGCGACGGTGCGGTCGCGCGCGTTCTGGTTGTAGTCGATGAAGACGCCGTGCCGCTCCTCCTTCCACCACTTGCTGGTGGCGAGGTCCGGCACCCGGCGCTCCACCTCGCGGGCGAGGGCGAGCGCCGCGCGGCGCACCTCGACGAACTCCCAGCGGGGCTCGATGCGCACGTTCACGTGGATGCCCTTCGAGCCGGAGGTCTTCGGGTACCCGCGCAGGCCGTGCTCGCCCAGCACGTCGCGCACGACCATCGCCGTCCGCCGCACGGCGTCCCACTCGGTTCCCGGCGTCGGGTCGAGGTCGACGCGCAGCTCGTCGGGGCGGTCGAGGTCGCTCCGGCGCGCCGGCCACGGGTTGAAGTCGATGACGCCGAGGTTGACCGCCCACACGAGGTGCGCGGCGTCGTTGGCCACGAGCTCCTCGGCGGTGCGGCCGGACGGGAACGCGACGGTCGCCGTCTGCAGCCAGTCCGGGACGTGCTGGGGGACCCGCTTCTGCCAGATCGGCTCCTCGAGGATGCCGTTGACGAAGCGCTTCATCACCGTCGGGCGCTCGCGGAGGTGCGGCACGACCGCATCGGCGTGGTCGAGGTAGTACGTCGCGAGGTCGAGCTTCGTCCACCCGGGCCTCGGGAAGTAGACCTTGGCCGGGCTCGACAACCGCACCTCGCGCCCCGCCGCCTCCAGCATCGTGAAGTCGCTCTTGGGCATGTGCTGCGGAGCCTAACGGCGGACGCGCGGGGCCCGGCCGCGGGGGCGCCCGGCGGGATCGCGTCCGCAGGGATGGACCGCCTCCGGCTCGCGGACCTGCTCGTCGGCCTGTCGCTCGTCACCGACGTCGGGACGGGGCTGGAGCCCGGCGAGGCCGGGCGCTCGTGGCCATGGGCATCGCGGACGCGGTCGACGCGCCGGCGCGCGCGACGTCTACTACACGGCGCTCTTGCAGCACGTCGCGCGCACCGCGTACGCGCACGAGCCCGCGGCGCTGCTGGGCGGCGCCGAGATCGCGGTCAAGCGCGCCGCGGCGCACACGAACTTCGACGACCCGCGCGACGTCGCCCGCACCTACCTCCCGCACCTCGCGCCCGCCGCGACGGTGGTGCGGCGGCTACGGGTGGCCGGCACGGCGGCGCTGCGCGCGCGCCGGATCGTGCAGGGCTACAGCCTCGCCAACAGCGAGGTCGCGGCGAGGACGGCCGAGCGCCTGGGCGCCGGCCGGGGGTACGGGCGGCCCTGACGAGCGTCTATGAGCAGTGGGACGGCCGCGGGGGCCCGCACGGCCTCGCCGGCGAGGCGATCCCGCAGGCGGCGCGCATCGCCCAGGTCGCTGCGACCGCGGCGCCGTTTCACCGTGGCGGCGGGGCGGAGGCCGCCGTCGCGGCGGTCCGGCGCCGG
>DATMVH010000196.1:0-3270 GCA_035563395.1 Solirubrobacteraceae bacterium | reverse complement strand
CGAGGCCGCCGAGCTGCGGCTCGAGGCGCGCAGCCGCGAGCGCCGCGACGAGCTCGCCCGGCGCGCGCGGCGCCGGCGCCTGCGACTGTGGATCCTCGGGCCCGTCGTGCTGCCCGCCCTGGGCGCCGCCGGCCTCGTCTGGGCGCTCGAGCGCGCGGGGGGCGACTTCGGCGGCTGGCCGGCGTGGCGCACCGCGCTCGTCCTCGCCGCGGCGTTCCTCGTGCCCGCGCTGATCACGGCCTGGCTCGCGCGCCGGCGCGGCGTCGTGGAGGCCTTCGCCTGGGCGATCGCGAGCGCGTGCATCGCCGTCGTGCTCGTCTTCGGCGTCGGCTTGCTGGCGCTCGGCTACGGCCCGCGCTGACAAGATCGTCCGGGCCGTGTCGATTTCGGCCTGCGCCGCTCGACGTACGAGTAGAGGACCGGCCACGAGAGCGCCGGCTCCACGGCAGAGGAGGAACGAGCCATGCGCGTGATGGTCCTGATCAAGGCGACGCCCGAGTCCGAGGCCGGCGAGATGCCGAGCCAGGAGCTCCTGACGCAGATGATGCAGTTCAACGAGGAGCTCGTGAAGGCGGGCGTCATGCTCGCCGGCGAGGGGCTGCACCCGAGCTCGAAGGGCGTCCGGGTCGCCTTCTCCGGCGCGGAGCGCAAGGTGATCGACGGCCCGTTCGCCGAGACCAAGGAGCTCGTCGCCGGCTACTGGCTCTGGCAGGTCAAGACGCTCGACGAGGCGGTCGAGTGGGTCAAGCGCATCCCGAACCCCGACGGGCAGGACGGCGTGGTCGAGATCCGGCCGGTCTTCGAGGCCGACGACTTCGGCGACGCGCTGACGCCGGAGCTGCGCGAGCAGGAGGCGCGCCTGCGGGCGGAGACCGAGGCGGGCTCGTAGGGCGCCGCGCGCGCGATGGCGGCCGACGCCGTCCACCGCACGATCGACGCCGTCTGGCGAATCGAGTCCGCGCGGCTCATCGCGGGCCTCTCGCGGCTCGTGCGCGACGTCGGGCTCGCCGAGGACCTCGCCCAGGAGGCGCTGGTCGCGGCGCTGGAGCAGTGGCCGGAGTCGGGCGTCCCGGACAACCCGGGCGCCTGGCTCATGGCCACGGCCAAGCACCGCGGCATCGACCGCCTCCGCCGCGCGGAGGTCCACGCGCGCAAGACGGAGGAGCTCGGCCGCGAGATCGAGCGCCGCGGCGACGGCCAGGCGCACGACCTCGCGGCCGCCGTCGACGACCCGTTCGACGACGACCTGCTGCGGCTGATCTTCACCGCGTGCCATCCCGTGCTCTCCACGGACGCGCGCGTCGCCCTCACCCTGCGGCTGCTCGCCGGCCTGACGACGCGCGAGATCGCCCGCGCCTACCTCGTCTCGGAGGCCACGGTGGCGCAGCGGATCGTCCGCGCGAAGCGCACGCTGTCCGAGGCGCGGGTGCCGTTCGAGGTGCCGGACCGCGCGGAGCTCGCCGGCCGCCTCGGCTCCGTGCTCGAGGCGATCTACCTCGTGTTCAACGAGGGCTACGCCGCGACCGCCGGCGACGACCTCGTCCGGCCCGAGCTGATCGACGAGGCGCTGCGGCTCGGCCGCATCCTCGCCGAGCTGCTCCCGCGCGAGCCGGAGGTGCACGGCCTCGTCGCGCTCATGGAGCTGCAGGCCTCGCGCACCCGCGCGCGCGTCGGCCCGCACGGCGAGTCCGTGCTGCTCGCCGACCAGGACCGCTCGCGCTGGGACTGGGTGCTCGTCGGCCGCGGGCTCGCGGCGCTCGAGCGCGCGCAGCGGACGGGCCGCGCGCTCGGGCCGTATACGCTGCAAGCGGCGATCGCGGCCTGCCATGCCCGCGCCCGCGCCGCGGAGGAGACCGACTGGGAGCGGATCGTCGCGCTCTACGACGGCCTCGCCCAGCTCATGCCCTCCCCCGTCGTCGAGCTCAACCGCGCCGTCGCGATCGGCATGGCCGACGGGCCGGCCGCGGCGCTCCCGCTCGTGGACGCGCTCGCGGAGGAGCCCGCGCTGCGCGCCTACCACCTCCTCGCCGCGGTCCGCGGCGACCTGCTCGAGCGGCTCGGGCGGCGCGAGGAGGCGCGGAACGAGTTCGCGAGCGCCGCCGCGCTCAGCCGGAACGGGCGCGAGCGGGCCGTCCTGCTCCGGCGCGCCGCCGCGTGCGCGCCCCCGAACGGCGCCGCTCAGGCCTCGGCCGCGGGCGGCGAGTCGAGCACCGGCGAGTCCGGCGGCGGGTCGCGCCGCGCGTAGCCGAGCAGGACGGAGATCACCCCCGCGGCGGGCACGGCGAGGAACACGCCGATGATGCCGGCGACGATGCCGCCGATGCCCAGCGCGAGCAGGATCACCGCCGGGTGGAGATGCACCGTGCGGCCCATCAGCAGCGGATAGAGCAGGTGGCCTTCGACCTGCTGGACGAGCACGATCGCGCCGAGCACGAGCAGGGCGGCGACCACGCCGTTGGACACGAGCGCGATGAGGACGGCCGCCAGGCCCGCGATGAAGGCCCCGATCAGCGGCAGGAACGCGCCGATGAAGGTCAGGACCATCAGCGGCACGACGAGCGGCACGCCGATGAGCAGCAGGGCGATGCCGATCAGGACCGCGTCCACGAGGCCGACGAGCGCGATGCCGCGCACGTAGCCGCCGAGCGCGACGTAGATGCGGGCGCCGACCTCGTCCCAGTCGTCGCGGCGCGACGGGCTGACGAACTGGACGATCCAGCGCCACATCGCCCTGCCGTCCTTCAGGAAGAAGAAGGTGAGCAGGATCGTGAGGATCAGGCCGGTGAGGATCTCGCCCAGCAGGATCGCGCCCGTCTGCAGTCCGTGGGTCAGCGGGCCGGTGTTCTCCCGCAGCGACTGGATGCCCTCGTCGATCCGGGTGCTGATCTCCTCCCGGCTGAGATTGAACGGCGGCTTGGAGAGCTGGGCGCCGACCTCCTGCACGCCGTCCTCCACCCCGGTGCGCAGCTCGCCCGCCTGGTCGGCGATCGACGGCGCGATGGCGGCGATCACCCCGGCGAGGATCAGGGCCGCGCCGACCATCACCGCGGCCACCGCGGCGGCCGGCGGCACGCCGCGCCGCCGCAGGGCCTCGACGGGGCCGTGCAGGAGGGTGGTGGCGAGGACGGCGAGGATCACGGGCAGGACGACGACGCGGAGCACGCTGAGCCCGTAGAGCACGGCGACCACCACCGCGGCCACGGCGAGCAGGCGCCAGCTCGCCGCCCCGGCGGTGCGGAGCCAGCCGGGAACCGACGGGTCGCCGGGCGC
>DATMVH010000195.1:0-7596 GCA_035563395.1 Solirubrobacteraceae bacterium | reverse complement strand
CGCCGACCGCCGGCGTCGGGCGCGTGGGCGACGACGCGATCGTCGCCGAGTGGGTCGCGGACACGGAGAGGGCGGCCAAGGCGGCGTTGCGGCGGGTCCGCGAGGCGCTGCCCGTCCCCCCCGACGAGCGCGAGACGGTCGTCGGACGCGGCGGGACGTGGGCGGCGGCGATCGAGGACGTCGAGTGGGAGGAGGGGACGTGCTCGTGGTCGGCTCGAGCTCGATCGGCCCGGTCGCCCGCGTGTTCCTCGGCTCGCGCGCGTCGGAGATCGTCCGCCGCTCCCCGTGCCGGTCGTGGCGGTCCCGCCCGGCGCCGCCGCGGAGCTCGCGGACGAGGCGGCGCGGGGAGGGGCGGCGGCGTGACGCGGATCGCCGTAGGCTCTTGCGATGGAGGAGTCTCAAGCGGCGCGCCTCGACCTCGCCGGGCTGCTCGGGGCGGTCGAGAATGCGGCGCCGGTGGCGGCCGCCGATGTCGTCGGCGGGTACCTGGCCGAGGCGTTGGGGGCGACGGACGTCGCGTTCCTGATCGCCGACTTCAGCGGGCAGGCGCTCATCCGCCTGGGCCACGCGGGCAACAGCAGGGCGACGCGCACCCACGGCGAGGACACCGCCCAGCGTGTGCCGCTGGCCGGCAGTCCACACGGACGCGTGCTCGCCGGCCAGCGCGTCGAGGTCGAGCGCAGCCGCGACGGCGGCTCGGACGGCGGCCGGGTGCTCGCGCCGGTGACGAACCGCGGCGAAGCGATCGGGGTGCTGGAGCTGCGGTTGCCGGGGACGCCGGATGACCGGACGATCGCCGACATCGCGCTCGCCGCGCACGCGCTCGCGTACGTCGTCATCGCCAACCGCCGCTTCACCGACCTGTTCGAGTGGGGCCAGCGCTCGGTGCCGCTCTCGGTCGCCGCCGAGATTCAGCATCGTCTGCTGCCGGCGTCCTACACCTGCGAGGCGCGACAGTTCACGCTCGCGGGCTGGCTCGAGCCCGCCGGCGCCAGCGCCGGCGACACCTTCGACTTCTCGCTGGACCGCCACACCCTGCACCTGTCGATGACGGACGCCATGGGCCACGACACGGCCGCCGCGATGCTCGCGACCTTGCTGGTGGGCGCACTGCGCAACGCCCGCCGCGCCGGCGCGGAGCTCGCCGAGCAGGCCCGGCTCGGCAGCGAGGCCCTGTCCGAGCGGTTCATCGCGAGCGAGTTCGTGACCGGCCAGCTCGTGCGCATCGACTTGTGCAGCGGAGCGGCCACCGTCGTCAACGCCGGCCATCCGCTTCCGCTGCGCCTGCGCGCCGGCCGCGTGCAGCCCATCACCCTGCTGGCAGACCCGCCGTTCGGCGCCGTCGCCCACTATTCGTACCGCGTCCAGCGGCTGCCGCTGAATCCCGGCGACCGGCTGATCTTCCTCACCGATGGCCTGCTCGAACGCAACGCCGCCGGCTTCGACATCGCCGCCCACATCGTGGGCTGCGCCGACGCTCACCCCCGGGAAGCCGTGCAGCACCTGATGGCGGCGGTCGTCGACGCGGCCGACGGCGACCTGCGAGACGACGCAACCGCGCTATGCCTCGACTGGCACGGCGGAGCCCAGCGCGAGCGCACCAGCCATGCCGGCGCCAACGCCTGACCGGTCCGGTCACCCGGCGTCAGGAGCGTCGACGCTCAGGCCGGGGACCAGTCTTCTTCGAGGACGGCGTAGCCCACCGTGCCCGGCCGCATGCCGACGCGCTCCAGGAGGCTCCGAGCCCTGTCGTCATCGACGAGGCAGCTCGCGGTGACCCGGCGCACGCCGAGGTCCCGGAAGCAGTAGCGGAGGAGCTCGCGCACGGCTTCGGCGGCGTAGCCGTGGCCGGCGTAGGCGGGATCGAGGACGCAGCCGAGCTCTGCCCGCGTGTCGCGGGCCTGGACGGCGACATCGAGCCGGAAGTCGCCGATGATCGGGGCCGCGGCGTCCTGGCCGAGGGCGACGATGACGGTGGTCGCGAGGCGGCCAGGCTCCGAGAAGCGCGCGCGGTAGCCGTCGAGGTCGGCCGGGCAGCCGGTGAGCCACTCCTCGACGGGCTCGAGCCGGCGGAGCCTCCAGGTCGGGTCGGCGTCCTCACCGGTGGCGGGACGGAGGATCAGGCGCTCGGTGTGGAGCGGGCGCTCGAGCACCGACCGGCGGATCGGGACCGGTGCATCCCTCGTGCGGAGCTCGGAGATGACGGCGCCGATGTCGCGAAGGCCGGTGAGCACCCCGTGCAGCTGCGCCTGGTCGGCGACCTGGACGAAGACGGTGGTGGCGCCGTCGTCGTCGCGGGTCATGTCGAGGCCCCCGAGCCAGGCCGACCAGTGGTCGTCGAGGTGGCCCTCGACGCGGATCTCGTAGCTTCGCTCCCGGGTGGTCATCGGGTCACCGGCTCCGCGGCCCACGCCGTCCCACGCGCGTCGACGGTCTCGGACGGCCGGCGCTCGGCGCGCCACAGGGAGACGCCGAGGCCGATCAGCGCGACGCCGGTGGGCACCGCGAACGGGCGGTTGAAGGACTCCGGCAGCGCGGACAGCGCGAGGACGGACGTGGTCCCGACGGCGAGCAGTGCGCAGGCCCAGCGGGCCAGGACGCCGGCGCGGAACAGCGCGATGCCGAACAGCAGGCCACCGAACGCGTAGCCGATGCCGGAGACGGTCAACACCTCATGCATGTGGCCGATGTCGCCGCTCGGGCTCCCGCCGACGGCCGCGACGAGGACGTCCTGGACGTAGGCCGGGTTCGAGTCCGCCACCGTAGGGAGGACGTAGGCGACGATGCACTGGACGGCGAACATCGCAAGGTAGCCGACGCTCAGCAGCGAGAAGCCGGCGAGCCCGAGGACGCCGAACCGTTGGCGGTGGCGGAGGAACATGCCGGTGATGCCGATCAGCGCCAGGACGGTCATCAGGACCTTCGCGGACTCCCGGATCAGCATCTCGGTGGTGACGATGTTCTCGACGTCGGCCGGCGGGTGGCCGATCTGGACGCCGATGAAGACAGCGCCGGCGGCTGCGGCGCACAGGCCGGCGGTCGCGGTGAGGCGGCTGGCGGTGATGTTCATCCCGGGCTCCTTTGGATTCCGTGCCGGGCGGGGTGTCCGGCGATGTCCGGGAACCTAGGAGCCGACGTGGTGACCCCACATCACCAAGCGATGTGATTCGGGGTGGTGATCCGGCCGCGGTGGGCGGTCAGAGCAGGCCGAGCTCAGTGGCCCGACGTACCGCGGCGCGGCGGGTGTTCACGTCGAGCTTGGTGAAGATGTGCTTGGTGTGCGTGCGCAGCGTGTTCACCGAGACGAAGAGCTGTCGCGCGATCTCCGGCCCGCTGAGCTCGGTCGCCAGCAGGCGCAGCACCTCGCGCTCGCGGTCGCTGAGCTCCTCCTCGGACGCGCGCCGGGCGGGCGCGGGCGGCGATGGCCGCTGCGCGGCGGCGAGCAGGCGCTCGGCGTGCGTCCGCACGTCGCGCGGCGCGGCGCGGGCGACCCGCCCGAGCAGCTCCGCCATCGGCCGTCCCTCGTCGAGGAAGAGCCGGCAGTAGCCGGCCGGCACCCCGTCGGCGAGGGCGGCGGCGAGGTCGGCCGCCGCCGGTTCCGCGCCGCCGTTCGCTCGATGGGCAAGCGCCCGCACGAGGCGACCCTCGACCACGCTGCCGTCGCGGCCCGCGTCCTGGGCGGCGTCCAGCACGCGGTCGAGCAGGAGGAGCGCCCCGCGTACGTCGCCCTCGGCGACGAGCAGCCGGGCGAGGGTGAGCTGGTCGTACTCGGCCAGGTAGGCCGGCGGATCCGTCGGCGCGACGCCGCGTTCGCGCGCCCAGGCGCGCGCGTCGTCGAGGCGTCCCTGGGCGATCCGCACCCGCGCCCTGGTCGCGGCGATCGGCCGCACGTCCGGGAAGTAGCCGGGCAGGAACAGCGGCTCGGCCTGGTCGAGCATCGCCACGGCGCCGTCGAGGTCGCCGTGCGCCCGCAGCAGCGCGGCCGTGGCGGTGTACCAGCGGTGCCGGTTCTCCAGCAGCGACGCCCGCTCGCCGAGCTCGCGGGCGGCCTCGAGGTGGTGCGCGGCCGCATCGAGGTCGCCCTGCTCGCGCAGGAGGTCCGCGAGGCCGACGTGGAGGTCGCCGGTGGTGGGGAGCACCGGGCCTGGGTGGCGCTCGGCCGCGGCCAGCGCGCGCTCGAGGAGCCGGCGTGCCTCGGCCGGACGTCCGCGCGCCAGCCACATGTTCGCCAGCACGACGGTCGCGCCCAGCGCGTCCGCGACCATGCCGGCCGCACGCAGGCTTGCGACCGCCTCGCTGAACGTGTCCACCGCGGTGCCGAGGTCCCCGGCGGCCCACGCCGCCAGGCCGGCGAACCCGGCGGCGGCGCCGCGCGGGAAGTGATCCTCCGGCCCGGCCAGCGCGAGTGCCCGGCGTGCGTGCGCGACCGTGCCGTCGACGTCGCCGCGAGCCTGGGCGACCGAGGCGCGGTAGACCGCGGCCATGGCCGGGACGGAGCGGAGCTCGCACTCCCGGTCCCTGGCCGCCTCGGCCGGCGAGGCCGCCGTGGGCATGGTCGACGACGGCGTCGCGTCGAGACCGGCCTCCGCGGCCGCGAGCCACGCCTCCACCCCGTCGAAGTCGCCCTCGGAGAGGCGGCTCCACCCCATGAACATGGCGAGCAGCGGCCGGCGACGGACGACGTCGCCGGGGAGTGCGGCCAGCCACTCGCGCAGGGTGCGGTCCTGGCGTCGCCGGCGCAGGTCGGCCAGGGCGAGCTCGACGAGGTCGGCGGTGCGCTCGTGGTCGCCGCTCGCGATCGCGTGCCGTACGGCATCGCCGAGCAGCCCGTTCTCGGCGAGCCATCCGCCGGCCGCGGCGTGCAGCCCGGCGACCCGGTCGGCATGCCGGGCGGCCAGGCGGGCGCGCAACGCGCCGGCGAACAGGTGGTGGTAGCGAAACCACCGGCGCTCGTCGTCGAGCGGGACGACGAACACGTTCTCGCGCTCGAGGGTCTCGAGCATCGGCTGCCCGTCGGACCGGCCGGTCAGGGCGTCGCAGAGACCGCCCGCCAGCTGGTCGAGCACGGAGGTGTCGAGCAGGAACGCGCGGACCTCGTCCGGCTGCCGGTCCAGGACCTCCTCGACGAGGTAGTCGAGGATGAACCGATGGCTTCCGGAGAACGCCTCGACGAATCCCGAGACGTCACCGGAGCCGCCGGCCCCGCCGGCATGGGTCCGGGCCGACAGCGCGGCCAGCTGCAATCCGGCCGCCCAGCCCTCGGTGCGCGCCTCGAGCGCCGCCACGAGTGTGGGATCCAGCTGCAGCTCCATTACCTCGTTGAGGAACGTCTCCGCTTCGCCGGCGGTGAACCTGAGGTCGGCGGCCCGCACCTCCACGAGCTCGCCGCGCGCACGCAGGCGCGCCAGCGGGAGCGGCGGGTCCGCCCGCGTGGTCATCGCCAGCGTGACGTGCGGAGGCAGGTTGTCCAGGAGGAAGGTCACCGCCTCGTGGACGCCGGGGACGTCGATGACGTGGTAGTCGTCGAGCGCCACCACCGTGGGACCGGCGAGCACGTCCAGGTCGTTGATCAGGCTGACCAGGACGGGGTCGGCTGCCGTGTCGGCGCGGGCCTCCAGCAGGGCGAGCGCGTCGCCCCCGGCGTCGGGCTCGGCGGTCTGGATCGCCGCCACGAGATGGGTCAGGAACTGCCGGAGGTCGGCGTCGCCCGGGTCGAGCGCCAGCCAAGCCACCCTGCGCTGCGAGCTCTCGGCCGCCGCCAGCCACTGCGCGAGCAGCGTGGTCTTGCCGAACCCGGCGGGTGCCGCGACCAGCACCAGTCGCGGCCCCTCGCCTGCGTCCGCGCGCATGCGATCCGTGAGGCGGGCCCGCGGCACCAGCCGGCGACGCGGCCGGGGCAGCTGCAGCTTGGTGGCGAGCACCGGCATCGGTCAGCGCGGCGACGAGCGAGGGCCCGTGGCGGCCCGGGGCTCGTGCTCCGCACATTCGACGCGCAGCTCGCCGGTACCCATCGGGGCGTCGACGAGCGGGCAGTGGTGCAGACGGTCGGAGTGGGGATGCGCGTCGCGGCGGAAGAAGCGGCGGGTCACGCACATCCGCGCGACGGTGATCGCGCCGGAGCGCTGCAGTCCGGCTATGAGGTCGAGCACCAGCCGCAGGGTGGCGTCCTTGTCGGCGGCGGGAGCATCGGCAAGCTGCCCGCGCGTGCGCTGGTCCCAGGCGGCGAGCGCGGCGGCCATCGTTCGCCCGCCGGGCGTCAGGCCGAGTGCGGCCGTGCGATCGGTCCGCTCGACCGGTCCCTTGCGCCGCAGCACGGCGACGGCGTCGGAAACGGTCGGGTGGGTCACGTCGAGCTCGGCGGCCAGCACGCCGATCCGCCGCCGCGCCGGCGGATCGCTCGCCAGCCGCAACAGCACTTGAAGCTGGGTCGGGCTCTGCCCGTGCTGCCGGGCTCCTTGCCACATCTGCGCACGCAGCGCCTGCCCGACGCGCTCGAGCGCCGCCATCAGCTTGGCGTCCGGGTCGGACGGCGCTCCGGCCGGACGCGCGAGCTCGTCGTCGGGCAGGCGATCGCTCACCACACCTCGGGAGCGTACGCCTGTGACCACAGGCAGACATGCAGGACCACCGCCTTGAACCAGGCCGCGTGCATCCATTCGACGTCCTCTGCCGCGTGCCCGCGGTTCGCCAGGAACGAGCGCATGGTCGCGGTGATCGGGAAGATGAAGGCGATCGGATAGCGCAGCGCGCACCGAGTCGACG
This sequence comes from Solirubrobacteraceae bacterium, assembly GCA_035563395.1. GTDB lineage: Bacteria > Actinomycetota > Thermoleophilia > Solirubrobacterales > Solirubrobacteraceae > DASQMT01. Next base: position 834 of record DATMVH010000195.1, on the reverse strand, counting down.
CCGTCCGTCCGGTTCTTCCTGGCGCGCGTGTGGCGCAGAGCGATCTCGTGCTGATCGTCGCGCCACGCGTCGTCGTACGGCCGCGAGCACACGTCGCGGACCCATTGGCCGAACCGCTCGCGGACCCGCTCCAGGTAGGTGCCGATCGGCCGGCCGTCGCGATCCGCGAAGTAGCGGAGGAGGTGCGGGTGCGAGCCGACGTAGCCGTACCAGAGCTCCAGCACGTCGTCGACCCGGCTCGTCGTCTTCCTGCTGTGGATCTTCAGCGACGTCCTCAGCCGCGCGTTCGACAGCTGGATCGTCCCCCTGCTCGGCTTCTTCCTGCTGCCGTGGACGACGCTGTCCTACGCCGCCTTCCGGGATCGGGGGGCCGGCCGGCACGTGACGGGCGTCGAGTGGTTCTTCGTCGCGCCGGCCTTCGTGATCGACCTCGGCGCGTACGGCCTGGGCCGGCGAGGCCGGTAGGCGCGGCGGTCATCCGACGGCCAGCAGGCCGACGGCCACGGCGGCGAGCCCGAGCCCGGCGAGTTGCGTCGTTCCGACGCGCTCGGCGAGGAGCGCGCGCGCCAGCAGGACGGTGCCGGCGGGGTAGAGCGCGGTGATCACCGCGACGACGGCCAGATCGCCGTCGCGGACGGCGAGCAGGAACGCGAGGTTGGCCAGCGAGTCGAGCGCGCCGGCGCCCGCGGAGGCCGGAAGGCCCGGTCGCGTGTCGCCGAGGCGCCTGCGCAGCGCGAGGACGGCGCCGAGGACGACGGCGGAGGACACCGCGCGGCCGACGAGCAGCGGCGCCACGCCGCTGTCGTCCGGCGCTTGGTCGAGGCACACGAGCTG
>DATMVH010000194.1:0-2991 GCA_035563395.1 Solirubrobacteraceae bacterium | reverse complement strand
CGGGGCCGAACCCCGGCTCGACCTGCTCGCGCTCTCGCTCGCGGCCGCGTTCCGCGACGTGGACGCGGAGCGCGCGCTGTCGTCGCTGGACGCGCTCGCCGCCGAGGTGGGAGCGACGGCCGGCGGCCCGGACGCGGACGGCGACGCGCAGGTGGCGGCCTGCGTCGAGGTGCTCGCCCGCCGGCACGGGTTCGCGGGCGACGCCGAGCGCTACGACGATCCGGACAACTCCATGCTCGACCTCGTGCTCGACCGGCGCCGCGGCCTGCCGATCCTCCTGTCGGTCGTCTACATCGAGGTGGCGCGGCGCGCCGGCATCGCGCTCGCCGGCGTGGGGCTGCCCGGGCATTTCGTGGTCGCGCACCTCGGCCGCCGCGCGACCGTGCTGCTCGACCCCTTCGCCGGTGGCGCGCCGGTCGACCGCCACGTCCCCGCGCCGCTCGTGCGGGCGTGGCCCGCGACGGAGATCGCGATGCGGATGCTGAACAACCTCGTCGGGTCCTTCCGGCGCCGCGGGAACGTGGGCGCCGCGATCCGCGCGGCGTCGATGCGCCTCGCGCTCCCGGCCGACCCGCCGCTGCGCGGGTCGCTCGAGCGCGAGCTCCGCTCCCTGCAGGCGACGCTCAACTGAGCGCGGGGAGCTCGCCGTCCGCCATCGCGCGTGTGCGGGCGTCGAGCGGCGGGGACACCACGGACATGGCTGTTTCCGACACGCTCAAGAAGGCGGCGCACGCCGTCGGCGCGCACCGCATCACGACCCGCCCGAGCAGCCGGCACGTCCGCGTCGAGTCCGGCGGTGAGGTGCTGGCCGAGTCCGACCGCGCGGTCGAGCTCCACGAGACCGGGCTGCCGACCCGCTGCTACCTGCCGCGCGAAGACGTCCGCACGGACGTCCTGACGCCGAGCGAGACGACGTCGCACTGCCCGTTCAAGGGCGACGCCACGTACCTGTCCGCGCCCGGCGTCAAGGACGCGTTCTGGGTCTACGAGGCGCCGTCGGAGGACGACGCCAAGCCGATCGCCGGCCTGCTCGCCCCCTGGCCGGGGCGGGTGGAGGTCACGGTCGACGGCGAGCCGGCGTAGCGTCGCGCTCGCGCCGCGCCCTCCCGCGAGCCGGGCGGATACGCCGCGTGGCGCGCGCGGAGCGCGATGGCGAGCGCGAGCGCCGCCGGCAGCGCGGCGGCGACGGGGAGCAGGCCGACGCCGGCCACGTCGAACGCGACGCCGCCGTAGACGGCGCCGAGCGCGATGCCGAGCTGCGTCGTGACCACGGCGACGCTCGTCGCGGCGTCCTTGAGCGGGCCGGCGGCCTTCAGCAGCGCGGCTTGGTTGATCACGGCGGTGGCGGAGAAGGACGCCCCCCAGACGGCGATGAGCGCCAGCGCGGCGACGAGGCTCGCGCCCGCGACGGCGAGCGCCGCGAGGGCGGCGGCGAGGACGATCGTCGCGCCGATCAGCGACCGGCGCGGGCGCGTGTCGGCGGTGAGCCCCGCGAACCAGATCCCGGCGAGGCCGGCGCCGCCCAGGACGGACAGCGAGAGGCTGCGGGCGAACGCCGGCAGGCCCATGTGCGCGAGGAACGGCGCGATGTAGGTCAGCAGCGCGAAGTGGGCGAGCAGCAGGAGCGGCGCGGCGAGGGCGATGGCGGCCACGCCGGGACACCGGACGGCCTGCGCCACGGACCCGGACTTCGAGCGTCCGAGGCCCGGCCTGGGCGGCACGGTGATCGCCACCAGGACGGCCAGCACGGCGACGGGCACCGCCAGCGCCACGAACGCCGCCCGCCAACCGATCGCCGCCCCGAGGGCGGTGGCGAACGGCGCGCCGGCGGCCGCCCCGATGCTGTTGCCGGCGAACACGATGGCCATCGCGCGCCCGACCTTCGCCTCCGGAACGATCCGCGCGACGTAGGGCGCCATCAGCGCCCACACGAGGCCGTGCGCGACGCCGCCGAGGAGGCGCGCGATCACGGCGACCTCGAACGTCGTGCTCGCCGCCAGGAGCAGGTTGCTGGCCACGAACGCGGCGAGGCCCACGAGGAGGAGCATCCGCCGCGGCAGCCGGGCGGTGACCGCCATCAGCGGGATCACCGTGACGACGATCACGGCCGCGTAGCCGGCGGTCAGGATGCCCGTGGCGGACTCCTTCACGCCGAACTCCGCGCCGATCTCCGGCAGCAGGCCGGCCGGCAGCAGCTCCGTGGTCACCGACGCGAAGCCCACGGCGGCGAGGACGAGCAGCGGGACGAGCGGGAGGCGCACCGCGGCGGCGCCGGTCGGGGAGTCGGAACGGGACGCGGTCCGCCCCCCGGTCGGCCTGAACGACATTCCCTCGGGTTGCACGGAACCCGCGCGCTTCAATCGCGCAGAAGCGTGACGAAGCGCACACAAGGGCGCCGGGCTGACCTCGGGTGCGGCGGACGCGGCCTGCGCCGCGCGGCCGCGCCGGGTGCCCTCGGACATGCGAAAGGGCCCTCCCGGAGGAGGGCCCTTTCGCGTTCCTGCTATCGGCGCGGTGTCGCCGTCAGCGGCTGACGGTGAAGGCGGCGGTGCGCGCCTTCCCGAGCTTCCGCTTGCTGACGCCGGGCGTGACCTCGAGGAGGTACCTGCCGGCGGTGACGCGGCGCAGCTCGCGCCGCGTCAGGGTGATCCGGTTGCGGCCCGGCGCGACGCGACGGTAGATCGTCGCGACGACCGTCCTGCGCGCCCGGGCCGCGGCGACCGCGCGGCCGCCCCGGTTGCGGCCGTTGCCCGACACCTTGAAGACCCGGAACCGGATCAGCTTGGTGCCCTGCGCCGGGATCACCTCGACGGTGACGCCCGCCTGCTGGATGCGCGCGAGGTCGACGCGGCGGTCGACGTCGGCGAGCCGCACCGTCAGCGGCGCGCCGGTCGCCTGCTCGATCACCGTCACGCTCGGCTCGGGCGTGGCCGTCGCCGGAGCGGCGGGCCGCGCCGGAGCGGCGGCGGGCCGCACCGGAGCCGCGGCGGG
>DATMVH010000193.1:0-3394 GCA_035563395.1 Solirubrobacteraceae bacterium | reverse complement strand
GGGCGGGACGGCGCCGGTGGCGGGCTCGTTCATGTCGTTCCAGATGCCGGCGAGCCCCGACGACACGTGCGCGGCGTTCAACTCGCCCCACCACCGGCGCGCCTCCTCCGTGGCGAAGTCGGGGAAGGCCGTGTCGCCGGGCCAGACCTCCCCGACGTAGACGTCGCCGCCCTCCGTCCGGCACAGGACGTCGCGCTCGAGCGCGTCGTCGAAGACGCGGTAGCCGGGCTCGTGCTTGACGCCCGGGTCGACGATCGTGATGACCCGGAAGCCCTGCTGGTCCAGCCGCTCGAGCATGCCGGAAGCGTCCGGGAAGGCCTCCGTGTCCCACGTGAAGACGCGGTAGCCGTCCATGTACTCGATGTCGAGCCACAGGCCGTCGCACGGGACCTCGAGCTCGCGGTGGCGCGCGGCGAGGCGCTCGACGGCGTCCTGGGTGTAGCGGAACCAGCGGCACTGGTGGTAACCCAGCGCCCACAGCGGCGGCAGCGCCGTGCGCCCGGTGAGCCACGTGTACGCGGCGAGGATGCCGGCCATCTCGGGGCCGGCGAACACGTACTCCGTGTACTGCCCGCCCTCGAAGCGCACGGCGTACTCCTCCGCCCGCGAGAAGTCGTAGACCGCGCGATGGGCGTTGTCGACGAACGACGCCGCCATCGTCCCGTCCGGGTGCGCGTGGTGGTAGAAGAACGGGATCGAGACGTAGAAGGGGTCGAACTCGACGCTCGTGCGGTCGGCGCGCGGGTCGTCCGGCGCCCTCCCGGCGGTGAACTCCGCGGTGGCGTGCGGCGAGAGCACGTCGGTGTTCCAGAGCGTGAAGTCGCGGCCGCGCCGGTTGTGGCCGCCGGACTTCTCGCCGAGGCCGTAGAACGCGTCCTCCGCGCGGCAGCGGCGGCGCAGCTCGAAGGCGTCGTTGCGCGTCGCGTAGCTCCACGGCCGGCCCTCGGCGTCGTCCGCCGTCTCGGCCACCGGCGTGCCGTCGGGCCGGTGCACGTCGAGCCGGAACGGCTCGAGCTGCAGCGACACGACGAGGCCCGCGGTGCGCAGCCGCACGACGCCGTCGGCGCGCTCGACGGCGTGATCGACCGGAGCGGCAAGGGGATCCACGCAGACCGCCGACGTCGGCGCCTCGTCGAACCCGCCGCCGCGGCTGATCCTCAGCCGGACGACGTCGTCGCGGACGACGTCGACGCGGAGCTGCTCGCGGCCGAGCGCGGCGCGCAGGCCGCGCTCCGTCTCCTCGACGGCGCTCGCGCGCTCGAACCTCATGAACTGGGCGGTCTCGGTCATGCTGCTCCCGTGTCGGCGTGGCCGGGCGTCGCCGGCGGCGCCCGGGCGCCCTATACCCGGCTGGCAGCAGGCGGCGACCGCCGGTGCGGTCCCGGCGCGGGCCGGGACCGCACCGTGGCCCCCTGTCAGCGCAGCCGCGCGACGACGCCGTCGAGGTCCCCGGCGTGCGCCGCCTGGAACGGGCTCGCCGTCGGGAAGTCCGGCGACGAGGTCACGCCGGCGACGAGCGACGCGCCGCTCGGGTCGGCGGCGAGGCCGGACAGCCGCTCGTCCTTCTTGCCGCCGAGGAACGTGCTCGAGAGCACGCTGCGCCCGCCCGCCGCATAGCGCGTGACGAAGCCGTCGGTCCGCCCGCCGAGGGCCGCCTGCGGCGCGTGGGCCACGGGGAAGCGGCGGGAGTCCGTGAGGCCGGCGACGTGCACGACGCCCTTCGCGTCCAGGGCGACGCCGAGCCCCTGGTCCTCCGCGTTGCCGCCAAGGTAGGTGCTGAAGGCGAGCCGCGCGCCGTCGGTGCTCAGGCCGGTCACGAAGGCGTCGTTGCAGGACTCCTGCGGCTCCTCCGCCCGGCACGAGGAGTCGTCCAGCGCGCCCTGCACTGGGTGCGCCGTCGGGAAGTCGGGCGACGCTGTGGATCCCGTCAGGTACGCGCGCCCGTCGCGGTCGACGGCGACGCCGCCGCTGCGGTCCGACCCGGTGCCGCCCAGGTACGTGCTGTACTCGATCGCCGAGCCGCTCGGGTCGAGCTTCGTCAGGTACACGTCGAGGCAGGGAACGCCCGGCGGCGGCCCGCAGCCGACCCCCTTGATCTCGGGCTGGAGCGCGCGCACGACCGGGAAGTCGGGTGACCGCGTCGTTCCGGTCACGTACGCCGCGCCGCGGCGGTCGACGGCGATGCCGCCGCTCAGCTCGCCGGCGCGGCCGCCGAGGTAGGTCGCGTACTGGAGCGCCGACCCCTCCGCGTTCAGCCGCGCCACGAAGGTCTCGAGCGGGCACGGCACGTCGCCCGCGCAGCCGCGGCTGCGGTTGCGGTCCTGCACCGGGTTGCGGGTCGGGAAGTCGTCCGAGTCCGTGTTGCCGGTGACGTACGCGCGGCCCGAGGGGTCGACGGCGACGCCCCAGCCGTCCTCGTTGCCCGTCCCGCCGAGGTACGTGCTGTAGACGATCCGGCCCTCCGCGTCGAGCTTCGCCACGAACGCGTCGTGGCACGGCTCGCCCTGGCAGCGGCGCCCGTTCAACGGCCGCTGGAGCGGCGCCTGGACGGGGAAGTCCTCGGACTCCGTCCGCCCGGTCACGTACGCGTTGCCGCCGCCGTCGACGGCGATGTTGGCGCCCGAGTCCGTCGCGTCGCCTCCGAGGTAGCTGCTGTAGACGAGCGCGCCCGCGGGGCTGAGGCGCGCCACCACGGCGTCCATGACGCCGGCGAGCTGCGAGGGACGCGCGCCCGCCACCGGGAAGTCCGGCGAGCTCGTGAACCCGACGACGTACGCGTCCCCGCCCGCACCGGCGTCCACATCGAGGAGCTCGTCCCAGTTCGTGCCGCCCAGGAACGTGGCGTACGCGGGCGCCGGTGGATCGCCGGTCGCCGCGCGCGCCGCCGGGGCGGCGCCGAGCATGAGCGGATGCGCCCCGTCGTGGCGCCCGGCGGCGAACCCCACGCGCCCGTGCTCGTCGACGTCGTAGGCGACGGCAACGGGCACGCGGCGGCCGTCCACCGTCTGCCACGCCACCGGCGCCGCGAGGTGGAGCGGCGGCCCGCCGGCGCGCGGTGGGATCCGCAGCGCGCCCGTGACGGGGTCGACGGCCGGCGTGCGCGCGCCGGCGTAGGACCAGCGGATGACGCGCGGATCGGCGCCCGCCGCCACCGTGAAGGTGCTGTGCGGCGACGGCCCTCCGGCGCCAGCCTGCACGTCGTGGCGCACGTCGACGCCGGGATACAGGCCCCGGTACTCGACGCCGCTGCGGGCGTGCAGTCCGGCGCGCCAGCGCGACGGGTCGCGGCCGCGCAGGACGTTGACGACGCCCGCGGCGCGTCCGGCGGCGCGGATCTCCGGGGCGGCGCTCGCGCCGGCGAAGCGCAGGCGGATCGCGCCGCGGCGCCGGGCGA
>DATMVH010000192.1:0-2555 GCA_035563395.1 Solirubrobacteraceae bacterium | reverse complement strand
TGCGCCCGCTGGAACGCGATCACCGCGCGCCGCGTCTGCCGGCCGAACACGCCGTCCGCCGGAATCCCCAGCGCGCGCTGCGCGGCGGCGACGGCCTCGCCGCGGCTGCCCTTCTTCAGCAGCGTCGACGTGGCGGTGACGGCCGCGGGGTCCTGCGCGTGCGCGACCTGCGCGGCCGGAGCGGCGAGGGTCGCCGCGACGAGCGCCGCCGACAGCTTCGCGCCGGTGCCCTTGCCGAGCCGCGGCCGAGCGGCCGCGGCGGAGGCCCGGCGCCGGCGGGAGCGCGCCAGCGAGCGGCTCCAGAGCTCGACGGACGCCAGGTCGCGGACGCCGGGCGGCTCGACGAGGATCGCCCACGCGTCCGCGCCGAGGACTCCACCGGCCCAGGCGTCGTCGGGCAGCGGCACCGGTGCGGCAGTGCTCATACGACTTTGGTTCTCCTTCTCCGGCGTTTGGCCTGCGAGGTGAGCTGACGGGCTCGCGCAGTGCGCTACGCCACCGGGTGTGGCGATTCGCCCCCGGACCGGACGGCCGGCCCAATGGTTCCCCCGCTTCCTCCACTCGGGGATGGAGGAATTCGGCCCTCGACTACGACGGGCATAACAGCAGACGCGGCCGATGGATGCGGTGCGCCCGTTGTCAGTCGGCGCTCGCGGTGGTCGCGGCCGTCTCGCGCAGCAGCGAGCCCATCCCGCCGATCGCGTGCACCGCGCGCTGGCGCCCCGCGCCGCCGCCGGCCTCCACGAGCCGCCGCACGGCGTCGAGCTCGTCCGCGCAGCCGAGCTCCCGGGCGTGGCCGGCCACGGCCGCCAGCGTCTCCTCGAGCACCACGGGCAGCGGGCGCAGGCGCCCGTCGGCGTCGGGCAGCCGCGCGCCGACGCCCCAGCGCGCGGCGCGGAACACGCCCTCCTCGAGGACCTCCGTCGGCAGCTCGGGCGCGGGATCCGCCGTCGCGGCGTGGCGGGCGAGGCAGTGCGTCAGCGCCACGAGCGCCGCGAGGTCGTCGAGGGAGGCCTGCGCGTCGAGCGCGCGGATCTCGACCGTGCCGACCCGCGGGTGCGGCCGCAGCTTCCACCAGAACCACGTGTAGTCCGCGACGTCGGCCGCCCGCGCCAGCCGCTCGGCGGCCACGCAGAAGTCCTCGAAGTCGCGCATGGCGCGCGGCACGCCCGAGCGCGGCCAGCCGCGCATGGTCACCTCCCGGGCGGACGCGAGCCCGGTGTCGCGGCCGTGGCGGAACGGCGAGTTCGCCGCCAGCGCCTGCAGCAGCGGGACGTGGCGGCGCATGCCGTTGAAGGCGCGGATCGCCATGTCGGCGTCCGGCATGCCGACGTGGACGTGCGTGCCGCCGATCGCCGTCGCGGCGGCGTCCCCGAGCAGGTGCCGGACGCGCTCGTAGCGCTCCTTGTCGGTGATCTCGGCGTCGCCCTCGCCCGCCGAGGGATGCGTGCCCGCACCGAGGATCCCCGCGCCCGTCGCCCGCACGGCGCGGCGCAGTCCGCGCAGCTCGCCGATGGCCTGCGCGGTGGTCCGGCACACGCCGGTGATCAGCTCGACCTGGCAGGCGTGAAGCTCGCGCTCCACGGTGCCCTCCACGTCTCCCAGTCGCTCCTGCACCGCCGCGGACGCGTTGATCTGCTCGCCCGACACCGGATCGACGAGGAACAGCTCCTCCTCCACGCCGAGCGAGAACGGCTCGCCGGCGCCGAACGCGTGCGAGGTGTCGGCGCTGCCGGACAGACCGTTGGTGTCCCCCTTCCCGGGGGTTTCCGAACGTGCGGGGCTACGCGGCGACCGCGAGCCCGCTGCGGCGCCGGAGCAGCTCGGCGACGGGCGTCTGGTCGCGGCAGAGCGCGGCGAACTCGTCGCTGCGCAGGCCGGTGTACTCGAAGAGGCCCATCCCGCGCGAGTCGGACTGCCAGGCGCGGATGGCCTCGAGGAGGTCGCGATCGGGGAAGGCGGGGAGCGCCGGGACGGCGAGGCGCTCCATGACGGGAATGTGGCGGGCGGCGGGCATGGGTCCTTCATCGGCAGTTCGTGCCGGAAGCTGCAGCCCGGGATGGATCGCGTGCTTACCTCGGCGCGCCGGCGGGCCGGTGGAAGTCGCCCCCGCAGCGGTCGTAGACGCCGCGGCCCGCGCGCTTCGCGGCCCGGGCGGCCGCCACGAAGGCGTCGAAGCGCTCGAAGCGGCGGCCGTCGTAGACGTAGACGGCGGCCCATCCGGCGGCGAGGATGCGCTCCTGCAGCGTCCGCTCGGCGCCGCGCCGGCGCACGTAGCGGATCGCGCGGCCGAAGCGGTCCGTGTCGTCCTGCGAGGCGTCGCCCTCGAGCACCACGCCGCGGCCCCGGCCGCCGTCCGCGTCGCGCAGGCCGTCGCCGTCGGTGTCGCGCGGGGCGGTGAACAGGAGGCGGAGGAGGAAGTCCTTCGCCTCCAGCGACCCGCACTCGACCGGCGTGTCGGGCCGGACGCTCTCCGGCGTGTCGATCCCGAGCAGCCGCACGACGACCTCCCGCCCGCCGGCGCGCACCTCGATCGTGTCGCCGTCGCGGACGTG
>DATMVH010000191.1:0-2366 GCA_035563395.1 Solirubrobacteraceae bacterium | reverse complement strand
GCGCGGCCTCCACCGGCGCGGGGTCGCCCAGCCGCCTCGCCGCCCAGCGCGCCGCGTCGCCCTTCGGCAGCCAGCGGCCGTCGCGCGCCCATGCCCATGCGCGGCAGGCCGCGAGAACGGCCGCGGCGGGATCGTGCGCGACGTGCCACCCCAGCGCGTCCCGCAGGGCCGCGACGACGAGCGTACGCGGCAGTCGCGGGAAGACCTCCGCGGGCGGCGGGCCCGCGAGCGGGCGGCCGGCCTCCCGGCCGATGGCCACGTCGAGGACGAACCAGAAGCGCGGGTCCTCGCCGGCGTCGTAGGCCACGTGGCGCTCCATCCGCGGTCCCGTGTTGAGGTTCAGCACGAACGCGGGGCCGTCCGGGTCCGCCAGGCCGGCGCGCGTGTAGAGCACGAACTCGAGCCCGCGCACCGGGCACGCCAGCGCCTCGTGCGACAGCGCCGCCGCGAGCGCCTCGCGCGCCGCGAGCGGCGGCGCCTCCTCGGCGACGGCCTGCACGTCGAGATCGCTGCGCGCGCGGTCGAAGTCCCCGAGCGCGCCCGACCCGAACAGCCACGCGCCGGCGAGACCGTCGCCGAGGTGCGCGCGCAGCCGCTCGACGAGCACGCCCAGATAGTCCTCGATCGCGGGTGCAAGCACAGACATGTCAGACCGGTGTCGCGCCAGTTTCTTTCACGGCGGGGCGGGTGCGCGTATTCTCCTGCACGTTGTGGGCGTTCGGGCCGCGCAGGCCGGGCGCCGATCTGCGCGCCAAGGCGCCTCGCCGAGGAGCAGCCCGTGCACACTCGTCCTCGCGGTACCCAGCCCATCGATCCGGTCGTCTTCTGGATCTCCGCGGCCATCGCCCTCGCGTTCATCGCCTGGGGCGTCCTCTCCACGGACAACCTCGGCGAAGTCGCGACCAGCGTGCTCGACTACGTCATCACGAACTTCGGCTGGGTCTTCGTCCTCTCGACCTTCGGGTTCCTGATCTTCGCCGCGTTCCTCGCCGTCAGCCGCTTCGGCAAGATCCGGCTCGGCCGCGACGACGAGAAGCCGGAGTTCCGGACTGCGTCCTGGGTCGCGATGATGTTCAGCGCCGGCATGGGCATCGGCCTGATGTTCTACGGCGTCGCCGAGCCGCTGTCGCACATGGGGGCGCCGCCGTTCGGCGCGGCGCCGGCGGGCTCGAAGGAGGCCGCGCGCGTCGCGATGGAGTACTCGTACTTCCACTGGGCCTTCCACCCGTGGGCGCTGTACGCGGTCGTGGGCCTGTCGCTCGCCTACTTCGTCTACCGCAAGGGCAACAAGAACCTGATCAGCTCGGCGTTCCGCCCGATCCTCGGCGACCGCGTGGAGGGGCCGATCGGGCGGGCGATCGACATCCTCGCCATCTTCGCAACGCTGTTCGGCAGCGCCACGTCGCTCGGGCTGGGCGCGCTGCAGATCAACAGCGGGATGAACTTCCTGTGGGGCGTCGAGACGAGCGACGCGCTCGCGGTGACGATCATCGCCGTGCTCACGCTGGCCTTCGTGCTCTCGGCGGTGTCCGGCGTGGCCAAGGGCATCCAGTGGCTGAGCAACGGGAACATGGTGCTCGCCGGCCTGCTGCTGCTCTTCCTCCTCATCGTGGGCCCGACGGTCTTCATCTTCGACACCTTCACGGAGGCGCTCGGCACCTACATCACCGGCCTCGTCCCGAACTCCTTCCGCACCGGCGCCTACGGCGACGCGGAGTGGCTCTCCGCCTGGACGATCTTCTACTGGGCGTGGTGGATCTCCTGGGCGCCCTTCGTCGGGACGTTCATCGCCCGCATCTCGCGCGGCCGGACCATCCGCCAGTTCGTCGTCGGCGTGCTGCTCGTGCCGAGCGGCGTGTCGTTCGTCTGGTTCGCCATCCTCGGCGGCGCGGCGATCGACCTGCAGCTGACGGGCGCCGCGGACATCGCCGCGGCCGTCGGCGAGTCCCCGGAGGCCGGGCTGTTCACGACGCTCGAGCAGTTCACGCTCTCCGACGTCACGTCGCTGATCGTGATCATCCTCGTCGCGCTGTTCTTCGTCAGCGGCGCCGACGCGGCCTCGCTCGTGATGGGGATGCTGTCCACGCGCGGCTCGCTCGCGCCGCCGCGCCCGGTGGTCATCTTCTGGGGCGGCATGACGGGCGCGGCCGCGGCCGTGCTGCTGCTCGCCGGCGGGCTCTCGGCGCTGCAGCAGGCGGCGATCATCGCCGCGGCGCCGTTCGTGCTGGTGATGATCGGGCTGTGCGTGTGTCTCGCCAAGGCGCTCGCCCGGGACCAGCCACCGCCCGAGCCGGTGCGCGCGCCGCGCGAGGAGGCGGCGCCGGTGCCGGCGACGGCGCCGCGCGACGTGGTGCCGACAGGCTGAC
>DATMVH010000190.1:0-6103 GCA_035563395.1 Solirubrobacteraceae bacterium | reverse complement strand
AACCGCCGCGCAGCGCTGACGACGGCCGGCCCGCACGTCAGCCGCGCCGCCGCACCAGCCGACGCGCGGTTGGCGTGGACGGTGCCGCGCTCGAAGTCCGGCGTTCCGTCGTGCTTCGTGGGGGACGAGCCCCACCTGGGGTGAAACGGATCGCCGGCCGGCGACCGCTACCGCACTCGCCGTCGCGTGACGCGGACCACGGCGGCGTCGCGCGTCGCCGTCCGCCGCACCACGACGGTGCCGCGGTACAGCCACTGCCCGTACCGCCAGCGCACGCGGCAAAAGACGCGCCGCGGCCCGCTCGCCCGGCAGGTGGCGCGGTACCGCGTCCGGTCGCGGAACGCGCGCCCGAAGCGCGCCGCGAGCGCACGGCGACCCACCGTGCGCGCGCGGGCGAGCGTGAGCCGCCGGCCCGTCGTCGTCGCCTCGGCCGCGCCGCCCGTCCCCGGATCGCCGCCTGCCGGCGACGTGACCACCCCGGGCGACGAGGGGGTCGCCGGCGCCGGCGCCGGGGCCGGGGCCGGAACGCCGGTCGCGGGCGGCGACGACGGCGGCGGCGCCACGGCCGCGCCGTTGGCGACCTCGATCCGGATCGTGTCCTCCGCCGAGCGCCCGTCGGCCGTGAAGGCCTTCACGGTCAGCGTGTGCGGACCGTCGGGCAGCGTGCGCGTGTCGACCTCGCAGCCCCACGGGAAGCTGACCTGCTCGTCGTGCAAGGCGCCGTCGATCCAGTTCTCCGTCCGCACGACCGGGCCGGCCGACTCCGCCAGGCAGCTTCCCGGACCTTCGCGGAGCACGCCGGACACCGTCTGGCCGTCCCGGGGAGACGACCAGCGGATCGCGATCGGCGCCGAGAGCTCACCGCACGGGATCGTGCCCCTGGTGCTCATGCAGAACGGACCGGGCGCGTCGTCGGACCCGCCGGCGAAGTTCCGCAGCCGGACGTCCGCGACGCAGTTGTAGAAGCGCAGCGCGAACGCGTCCGGGTCGACGATGGGGCCGAAGACGAGCGCGTCGCCCACGACCGCCACGTCGACTCGAACAGCGCGCTCGGAGCCGCCGGCGAACCCGACGACGCTGTAGTGCGTGTTGGGGAAGTTGGGGTCGGGCGCATCGGTGCCGCGCACGTCGAGCCGGGCGCTCCCCGGAGACGTCACGTCGCACGCGCCGGCGGCCGCGCTCCAGACGCCGACCGACGCCGTGAGGCGCCACGTGAAGTCGACCTTGTCGTCCATCGGGTCGCTGAAGGAGATCGAGACCGTGATCGACCCGGCGTCGTCGTACACGACGCCGTAGGTGCCGATGTCGTACGGATGGATGCCGCTCGCCGGGTCCGCGTCGCCCGCGGGATCCGTGATGCTCCCGGCCACTACGGTCGCCCGAGCCGCGTCCGCGAGGCAGAAGCACATGGCGACCGCCGCCGCTGCCGTCCGTAACGCCGTCCACATCGCGCGCGACCTCCTCGGCGGGCAACCCGCGCCCGTCCGTCGATCCAGCCAGCGCGAACGAGCCTAGTTCCGGCGACGATCGCCCGCTCGCCGCGCGTCTGCGCGCGAACCGGGTTGACAGGTGACTGTTTGGTCACGTATCATGCACCGTCATGGACACGGTGTTCAAGGCCCTCGCCGACCCGACGCGACGGGGTCTGCTCGACGAGCTGTTCCAGCGCGACGGGCAGACGCTGAGCGCGTTGGAGGAGCGGTTGCCGATGACGCGCTTCGGCGTGATGAAGCACCTCCGCGTGCTCGAGGAGGCGGGTCTCGTGACCACGCGACGGCGCGGCCGCGAGAAGCTCCACTTCCTGAACCCGGTCCCGATCCGGCTCGTCCACGACCGGTGGGTGAGCAAGTACGCCGAGCCGTGGGTGGCGACGCTCACGGGCCTCAAGCGCGAGCTCGAGGAGGAGACGATGGAAGCAGTCGACGTCCCGCACCGGGTCCCGATCAGCCCGGAGCCCGGCGGCAACGGCTACATGGCCGTGTTCGAGATCTACATCAAGACCACGGCGGAGCGCCTGTGGGAGGCGATCACCGACCCCGCGCTGCGGGCGAAGTACAGCTTCGGCGTCGAGACCCACTCGGACTGGACGCCGGGGTCGCAGTACCGCGCCGGCGTCCCCGGCGTCGTCGACATCGCCGCCGGCGAGAATCTCGAGGTCGACCCGCCGCGCCGGCTCGTCCAGACGTTCAACGCGCTGTGGAGCGACGAGGTCAAGGCGGTCGGCACCTCGCGGGTGACCTGGGAGATCCACCCGGTGGGCGACTCGTGCCAGCTCACCGTGATCCACGACCGGCTGCCCGCCGACGCCCACCAGGAGGTCTACGGCGGCTGGCCGCAGATCCTCTCGGGGCTGAAGACGCTGCTGGAGACCGGCGAGCGCCTCACGACGCCGGGCTCCCTGCTGTACTCGGACGCCGCAGGCGGATGAGATGACCCTTCCGTGACCCCGAAGCCCGGCTGGCTCGGCGAGACGCCGGTCCCCGGCGCGACACGGCACCTCGTCGTGGCCAGCCGCGCGCTGCGCGCCGGCGTCCGGATCGCCGTCTGGGCGCCCGTGCGCGCCGGCGTCCGCACGCGGCTGCCGCTCCTCGTCGTCCACGACGGCCCGGCGTACGAGCGCGAGTCGGGCCTCACCCGCTACGCGGGTGCGATGATCGCCCGTGGCCGGCTGCCGCCCCATCGCGTCGCGCTCCTGGCGGCGGAGGACCGTGACGAGTGGTACTCCGCGTCGGCGCGGTACGCCCGGGCGCTCACCACGGAGATCCTGCCCGCGGTCGGGAACGCGGTCGCGGTGGACGGCGCGCCGGTCGGCATGGGGGCGAGCCTCGGCGGGCTCGCGATGGTGCACGCCGAGCACCGGAGTCCCGGCACCTTCGCCGGCCTGTTCGCGCAGTCGGCCAGCTTCTTCACGGCGCGCTTCGACGGGCACGAGTCCGGCTTCGAGCGCTTCCGGCGCATCGCGCGGTTCGTCGGCGGCGCCGCCCGCGGCCCCGCGACGCCGCACGCGCCGCCCACGGTGCTCACGTGCGGGCGCGAGGAGGAGAACCTGGACAACAACCGCGCCTTCGCGCGCGCGCTCGCGTCGCGGGGCTGGCCCGTGGAGCTGCACGAGGTCGCCGGCATGCACGACCACGTCGCGTGGCGCGACGCGCTCGACCCCCACCTCACGGGCCTGCTCGCGCGGGTGTGGGGACCGCGGGCGTGACCCCCGGCGGTATGGTTCGCCGGTGCCGCGCACGCACCACCTGATCGGCCTGCTCCTCGGCGCGGAGGAGGACTGGCCGGCCGCGTTCGAGACGCTCGTCGGCCGGCTCGGCGCGATCCAGGGCCCGGACGGCGAGCAGCACAGGATCGAGAGCGAGCGGATCACCATCGAGCCGTTCGACCTCCGGTACGTCCCGCGCTACTCGCTCGTGATCGACCGCATCTCGTACTGGTACGACCTCCCGCGCGAGTGGCTCAAGAAGCTCGCGCTGATGGACCCCGTGTACCTCCTCAACAGCCCGTTCACCTTCCAGTCGATGGAGAAGCACGCGGCGTACTGCGCGATGCTCCGCCTCGGGCTGAAGGTTCCGGCGACGGTCCTCGTGCCGCACAAGGATCCACCCGCCGACAACCCGCGCTTCGCCTACACCGCCAGCCGCTACAACCTGCCGTTCGACCTCGACGAGATCGCGCGGCACATCGGCTTCCCGCTGTTCATGAAGCCCTACGACGGCGGGCAGTGGGTCGGCGTCAGCCGCATCCGCGACGGCGACGAGCTGCGGAGCGCCTACGACGCGTCCGGGCGCCGGCTCATGCACCTGCAGGAGTCCATCGAGGGCTACGACGTGTTCGCGCGCTCGCTGTCGATCGGGGCGGAGACGATGGTGATGCGCTTCCGCCCCGAGCTGCCGATGCACGACCGCTACGCCGTCGACCACGGCTTCCTCTCCGACGAGGCGGGCAACGAGGTCCTGACCATCTCGCGGCTCGTCAACGCGTTCTTCGGCTGGGAGTTCAACTCCTGCGAATGCCTCGTCCGCGGCGGCGAGATCCATCCCATCGACTACGCGAACGCCTCGCCGGACGTCGCGCTCACGAGCCTGCACTACTACTTCCCGTGGGCGATGAGGGCGCTGCTCAAGTGGTCGGTGTTCTGCGTCGTCAGCGGGCGCCGCTCCCGCGTGGTCGACCTGGAGACGCGCCGCTACTTCGACGTCGGCGACCGCGAGGACCTCACGTACGAGGAGAAGCTCGGGGAGTACCGCCGCCTCGCCGACGACGCCTTCGAGACGGAGCGCTACCGGGAGTTCTGCGCGGCGAGCCTCGCACACGTCGACGAGCTCGTCCTCGACTGGGTCGCCTCGCCCGACTTCGATGCCCTGCTGGTGCGCACGGTGCAGGCGACGTATCCCGCGCACGAGCACGAGGCCTTCATCGCGCACTTCCGCGGCCTGGTCGGCCAGTGGGTGCGGGAACAGGGCGGCGAGCCCGCGCTGTCGCACTGACCCCGGCGCGCGGCGCGCAGATCAGACGATGCCGTCGCGCCGGAGGATCCAGACGGCGTGCACGGTCATGGGCCGCGCCATTCGAGGGCCGCGGCGGGCGAGTAGCTCGCGAAGTCCACGGTCCAGCCGCCGTCGTGCCGCTGCCCCGCGCGAGCTAGCCGCGCGAGCTCGCGGCGACCGCCGCCGGCGCGAACAGCTGCCGCACGGGGCGGTCGGGCGCCGGGGCGAAGTCGGGCGGGCGCAGCATCTCGTCCTCGATGCCGCCCCGGCCGTGGACGAGCCCGTCGGCGGGATGTGCCGTCCGAGGCGGGCGATGAGGTCGCCGGCCTCGGGACGGGTGTCGTGCACGGCGTCGAGGAACTGCAGCGCGAAGGCGAGCTCGAGCGCGTGGGGAGCGTCGCCGAGCGCCTCGATCGCCGCCAGGCAGAACGCGGTGGACCGCGCGAGCCAGGGGTGTTCGGCGACGCGCGGATCGTGCGCGGCGACGCGGTGCGCGACGGCCGTGACCACGGCGGTGATCTGCAGCGAGGAGACGGTCGGATCCGCGTTCGCCCAGAACGGCGCGCAGCCGGCGCGGCGCCGCACGGGCGGCGCGAACGGCAACCCGCCGTCCGGCAGGGCGGCCGACGCGAGCCAGTCGCAGAGCTCGGCCGAGCGCGGGCTGGTCGACGGCGCGATGTCCTCGAACACCCCGAACGCGTGCAGCGCGGCGCCGGGTTGGCTCGTGGTGTCCCGCAGGTCCGGCTCGAGCCCCCAGCCGTATCCGCCGTCCGGGTTCCGGTAGGCGCCGAGCGCCGCGCGCGCGCAGTCGTGGCCTGCCCCGTGGAGCAGCACGTCGAACCGGCGGCGGTCGAGCAGGCGTGCGTGCGTCGCCATGAACCCCTGCGCGGCGTCGAGATCGATCACGACCGCATCGTCCCATCGCGGCGGGTGCCGGCCTTGAAGGTTTCGGACGCGCGCGTCACACCTCCCCGGTGGTCCACTCCGGCGGGACGTACGGCCCGCCCGGGACGCCGCCCACGCACAGCACCCGCAGGCCCTCCGGCCCGCTCGTGAGGACGCGGTCGATTCCGGCGTCCACGCGCACGAGGTGCTCGGGATCGAGCGGGAGGCGCACGTCGCCGGCCACGACGGCGCCCGACCCGCGCAGCGCCACGTAGAGCTCCTGCTGGCCCGTGTCGCTCTCGTCGTGGGAGCCGGTCGCGTAGTCGGGCGGCAGGTCCATGATCTGGACCCCGAAGGCGACGATGCCGAGGCCCTCGCGCACGAGCTTGGCGAAGCCGTCCCAGATCTGGGGGAGCGCGTCGATCGCGGTTCCGGCGATCCCGGCGCGGGCGGTCATGTCATCGAGCGTGGACATCTGCGGTCCTCCTGAGCGTGGGGAACAGCGACGGGGAGACGAGCAGCAGCGCGGCGAGGCCGATCACGAGCGGGACCGCGCCGGCGACGAACAGCGAGGCCTGCGCGCCGATCGCCCCGACGAGGACGCCGGCCGCGCCGAGCGCGCACAGCTCCGCGGCGTTGCGCGCGGCGTTGTAGGCCGCGAACGCGCGGCCGTGGAGGTTGCGGGGGACCCGTGCGGCGATCACCGTGCGGATCAGCGTGTTCTTGAG
>DATMVH010000189.1:0-6749 GCA_035563395.1 Solirubrobacteraceae bacterium | reverse complement strand
GGGTGGCGCTCGCCGGCGGCCAGGCCAAGGTCGTCAGGGTCACGGTCGGCCGCCGCACGCGCGCCGCCGTGCGCAACCTGCGGCGCGGCGGGGCGCTCGTCGTCCGCGTGCGCCTCTCCGTGCAGGACGCCGCGGGCAACTCCGCCGCGACGTCGGCGCGGCTCGCGCTGCGGCGCTGACGCACGCCGGCACGGGTTCAGGACGGCGCGGCGCCCCGGGTGGGCGCCGCGCCTCGTTCGGGCGATGATTTCCACGGCCCCGGAGAGTCGGAGGGATCATGAGCTCAGTCATCTGCCAGATCTCCGTGTCGCTCGACGGCTACGTCGCCGGACCGAACCAGAGCCTCGAGAACCCGCTCGGCGAGGGCGGTGAGCGCCTGCACGAGTGGGTCTTGCCGACGGAGAGCTGGCGGGGGCAGCACGGCCTCGAGGGCGGCGAGCGATCCGCCGACTCGGAGGTCGTCGACGAGGCGACCGCGGACGTCGGCGCCCACATCATGGGCCGCAAGATGTTCGGCGGCGGCGACGGCGCGTGGGACGAGGCGTGGAAGGGGTGGTGGGGCGACGAGCCGCCGTTCCACGCGCCGGTCTTCGTCCTTACGCACCACCCGCGCGAGCCGGTGGAGATGCAGGGCGGCACGACGTACTCCTTCGTGACCGAGGGCATCGAGTCCGCGCTCGAGCAGGCCCGCGCGGCGGCCGGCGGCAAGCACGTCGCGATCGCCGGCGGCGCGAGCGCCGTGAACCAGTACCTGGCCGCCGGCCTGCTCGACGAGCTCTACCTCCACATCGTCCCGATCGTCCTCGGGGCGGGCGAGCGGCTGTTCGACGACGTCGGAAACCCGAGGCTCGAGCCCGTCAAGGCGGTCCACTCGCCGCGGGCCACCCACGTCAAGTACCGCGTCGGCGGGCGATGAGCTCCGTGACGGACGGAACGGGCGCCGCGGCGGTGCACGCCGAGGCGCTGGTCAAGCACTTCGACGGCCGGTCGGGCGTGGTCGAGGCGGTGCGCGGGGTCGACCTCTCCGTCGACGCGGGCGAGATCTTCGGGTTCCTTGGCCCGAACGGCGCCGGGAAGTCCACGACGGTGCGGATGCTGACGACGCTGCTCTCCATCACCTCGGGGCGCGCGAGCGTGGCCGGCGTGGACGTCGCCGCCGAGCCGGACGAGGCGCGCCGGCGCATCGGCGTGGCGCTGCAGGAGGCGGGGCTCGATCCGCGCCAGACGGGGCGCGAGCTGCTGATCCTGCAGGGGCGGCTGTTCGGCCTCACGCCCGGCGAGGCGGCCCGGCGCGCCGGGGAGCTGCTCGCCCTCGTTGAGCTCGAGGACGCGGCCGACCGCCGCATCAAGGGCTACTCGGGCGGCATGAAGCGCCGGCTCGACCTCGCCTCAGCGCTCGTCCACGAGCCCGAGGTGCTCTTCCTCGACGAGCCGACGACGGGGCTCGACCCGTCGAGCCGGCTGACCGTGTGGGACGAGGTCCGCCGCATCAACGCGCGCGGCACGACGGTGTTCCTCACGACGCAGTACCTGGAGGAGGCCGACCAGCTGTGCGACCGGCTGGCCATCATCGACGAGGGCCGGATCGTCCGCCAGGGCACGCCGCCGCAGCTCAAGGCCGAGCTGCGCGAGCGGCGCGGCCTCGACGCGGAGCCCACGCTCGACGACGTGTTCCTCGACGCGACGGGCCGCACGCGTGGCCGCGTCGCCGGCGACGTGCAGGAGGTGGTTGGATGAGCGCCTCCTGGGCACTCGGGCAGCGCGCGCTGCGGGAGGCGTGGCGGACGCCGGAGGCGCTCGTCCCCACCCTCTTCATCCCGCTCTTCTTCCTCGTGGTCAACGTCGGCCAGGCCGCGCGGATCTTCCCGTCGGCGACGACCGAGTTCCTCGAGGGCCAGGGCTACGGGGCGTTCCAGCTGCCGAGCTCGCTGCTGCTGGCCGCCTCGTTCGGGACGGCGGCGCTGTTCCTGGTCGAGGACATCGAGGGCGGCTACTTCGACAAGCTGCGCGCCGCGCCCGTGCCGCGCACCGCCATCGTCGCGGGGCGGCTGATCGCCGAGCTCGCGAAGGGCCTGCTGATCGCGGCCGTGCTCGTGCTCGTCGCGCTGCCGTTCGGGATCACGGTCGCGAGCGGGCCGCTCGGGTTCGTGCTGCTGGTCGTGCTCACCGCGCTGTGGTCCGTCGTGTTCACCGGCTTCATGCAGCTCATCGCCCTCAAGACGCGCAGCGCGGCGGCGACCAACTCCGGCGGCTTGATCTTCTTCCCGCTCCTGTTCCTCACGCCGAACTTCGTCCCGCGCGAGCTGCTCACGGAGCCGATGGAGGTCGCGGCGACGTTCAACCCCGTCACCTACGTGATGGAGGCGCTGCGGTCGCTGATCCTCGAGGACTTCGACTGGGGGCAGATCCTGCCCGGCTTCGCGGTCGTGGCCGTCCTGGGCGCGGCGATGATGGCCTTGAACGTGCGGCTGATCAACCACTACGACTGAGCTAGAGTCGCCGCCGTGCCCTCCGAGCAGCGCAGCGGATCGCCGGACCTGGACGCGCTGCGGCCCGTGCTGACGGTCATGAGCAGAATCCAGGCGCGGTACGTCGTGGACCTCCGGGAAGCGAACTACTCCACGTCCCTGGGGCTGCCCGTGTGGCTTGCGTCGGCCGTCGAGCGCGGCGCGGAGGCGGTCGCGTCGGAGCCCGCGAACCCGGTGGCGGCCGCGCAGCACGCGACGGCGTTCGGGGCGGCGCTGTGGGGCGCGCTCACCGCACTCCCCGGTCACAGCGCCAACGAGCACAAGCGCCTGCTGAAGGCGGCCTACGCCGCCCACGCGCGGCTGGAGGCCGGGGAGGACGGCTCCGGGCTCGCGGCCGCGGTCCGCTCCATCGAGTCGGCGGCCGCGCGCACGGGCACCCCCGACGAGGCCGCGGGATCGCTCGCGGACGACCTCGCGTCCGCCCTCGCGGCCGCCACCGCGAGCGCGGCGACGCTCGACCCGCGGCTCGCCGAGGAGCCCCCCAAGCGCCCCCCTCCCGAGCACTGACCTCCGTCGCGGCCCTTGAGGCGCTCAGGGCGCCGTGAAGCCGAGGATCAGGTCCGCCGCCACGAGCGGGACGTCGAGCTGCGGGCAGTGGCCGACGCCCTCGAGCTCGACCCAATCGGCCTGCGGGACCCACTCCTCGCGGTAGCGGACGGTGGCGGACGGCCACGGGAGCAGCTTGTCCTCCGTCCCCCAGACGATCCGCACGGGGCACGTGATCTTCTCGGGGTCGAGGCTCCAGCCGACGCTCCGCGCGCGCTCCGTGAACGGGATCGTCGCCTCGCACGTCGCCGCCGCGCGGATGAGGTGGGCGAGGAGCTCGCCGGGGATGTGGTCCCCGTGCTCGACGATGAAGGCGGCGGAGCGGCGCCGGCCCTCGGCCGTGGCGACGAGCGCCTCGGCGTGCGGCGCGAGGCGCTGCAGGGTCGGCTGCAGGTCCGGGAAGAACGCCAGCGTCTCCTTGTAGGACTCGTCGCCCGCGGCCCAGCCGCCGCCGGGGGCGAAGGCCACGACGGTCCGCGCGCGCCCGCGCGCCGCCAGGTGCAGCGCGAGATAGCCGCCGAGCGAGTTGCCGACCACGTGCGCGGTCTCGAAGCCGGCCTCGTCCATCGCGCGCTCGACGGCGTCCGCGACCTCCTCCACGCCGGCGTCGTCGACGAGCGCCGGGCCGCCCGCATGCCCCATCAGCGTCGGGGCGAGCACGTCGTGGTGGCGCTGCAGCATGGGCAGGACGAGCTCCCACGTCCGCCACGTGTCCGTGAAGCCGTGCAGGAGCAGGAGCGGCGGGCCGGAGCCGCCGCGGTGCGACGGGGTGAAGCGCGGGTCCAGCGCCCTCAGCTCCCGTCGAGCAGCCCGGGAAGCGCGCGGGCGTCCGCGCGCACGGTCTCGCGCAGGCTCTGGTTGTGCAGCGCCGCCGCCGGGTGCAGCCACGGCACGAGGCGGCGGTCGCCCTCCACGATCAGCCGGCCGTGCACCTCGGAGATCTTGCGCCCGGGCGCGAAGTGGGCGAGCGCGTGGCGGCCCAGCGGGATCACGACGCGCGGCCGGACGAGCGCGAGCTGCTGCTCGAGCCACGGCAGGTGGTGGGCGGCCTCGGCCGCCGTGGGGTCGCGGTTGCCGGGCGGGCGGGCCTTGACCACGTTGGTGATGTAGACGTCGGCGCGCTCGAGCCCCGCCTCGGCGAGCAGGTCGTCCAGCAGCCGCCCCGCCCGGCCGACGAACGGGCGGCCCTGCTTGTCCTCCGACGCGCCCGGCGCCTCCCCGACGAGCATGACGTCGGCCGTCGGGCTGCCCTCCCCCGGCACGAGATTGGCCGCCTGCTCGCAGATCTCGAAACCACAACCGCCGTGAGCGCGTATCTCCTCGTGCAAGGCCTCGAGCGCGTCCATGCGCCGGGGCTACCCGGGAGACAGGAGGAACCCACTTCATGCTGGCCACGCTGCTGCTCAGCGGTGCCTTGCTCGCCGCGCAGTTCCCGCAGACCGTGCCGCTGCCCGGCGGATGGCAACCGGAGGGCATCGCCGCCGGGACGGGCACCACCGGCTACTCGGGCTCGCGGGCCAACGGGGGCGTCTATCGCTTCGACGTCCGGACCGGCCGCGGCCGGGTGCTCGTCCGCGGGCGCGAGGGCCGCGGCGCCTACGGCCTCAAGCGGTTCGGCGACCGCCTGTACGTGGCCGGCGGGCCGACGGGCTCGCTGTACGTCTACAACGCGCGTACGGGCGCGGCCGTCGATGCGGTCGACGTCGACGGCGGCTTCGTCAACGACGTGGCGGTCACCTCGCAGGCCGCGTACTTCACCGACTCCCAGAAGCCGGTGCTCTACGCGTACCCGCGCGGCGGCGGGCAGCCGGCCGTGCTCAACCTGTCCGGCGACTGGCAGCAGGTGCCGGACGAGTTCAACGCCAACGGCATCGCCGCCACGCCCGACGGGCGCACGCTGATCCTGGTCCAGGGCGTCACCGGGAAGCTCTTCACCGTCGACCCGACGTCCGGCGCGGCGCGGGAGATCGACCTCGGCGGCGCGACCGTCACCAACGGCGACGGCCTCGTGCTGCGCGGGCGCCGGCTCTACGTCGTGCGCAACCAGAACAACCAGATCGCGGTCGTCCGGTTGAACGCCGGCATGACCTCCGGCCGCATCGTGCGCCGGCTGCGAGACCCGGACTTCGACGTCCCGACCACCGCGGCGATCATCGGCGGGCGGCTCTACGCCGTGAACGCGCGCTTCTCGGTCCAGAACCCGGACGAGAACACGGAGTACGACGTGGTGCGCGTGGGGTAGCTCACTCCAGCCACCCGCGCTGCACCGCCCAGCGGCTCAGCTCGTGCCGGTTCGAGAGCTGCAGCTTGCGGAGCACCGCCGACACGTGCGCCTCGACGGTCTTGGCCGAGATGCCGAGGCGCAGGGCGATCTCCTTGTAGAGATAGCCCCGGGCGATGTGGCGCAGCACCTCGCGCTCGCGGGCGGTGAGCTGATCCAGCTCCGGATCGCTCACCGCCGGCGCCGCGCCCTCCATGCCCGCGAAGGCGTCGAGCACGAAGCCGGCGAGGCGCGGGGAGAAGACCGCGTCGCCGTCCGCGACGCGGCGCACGGCGTCCGCGAGCTCCGCGCCGGAGATCGTCTTGGTGACGTAGCCCCGCGCGCCGGCGCGGATGATGGCGATCACGTCCTCCGGCGCGTCGGACACGCTGAGCGCGAGGAAGCGCACGGCCGGCCGCCGCGACCCCACGCCGCGGATGACCTCGGCGCCGCCGCCGCCCGGCATCTGGACGTCGAGCAGGACGACGTCGGGCTCCGTGGCGACGATGCACTCGATCGCCTCGCCCACCGTGGCCGCGTCGCCGACGACCTCGACGAGGCCCTCGAGCTCGGCGCGGACGCCGGCGCGGAACAGCTGGTGGTCGTCGACCAGGACGACGCGCGGCGTGCTCATCGCGGGAGGACCAGCTCGATCTCCGTGCCCGCGCCGGGCCGGGTGTGCACGTGGGCGCGCCCGCCGTGACGCTCCATGCGCCCGAGGACGGACTCGCGCAGCCCGCGCCGGTCGGCCGGCACCTCGGAGAGGTCGAACCCGGGCCCGCGGTCGCGCACGAAGACCTCGACGCGCTCGCCGTCGGCCTCGGCGTAGACGCTGATCGGGGCGCCGGCGGCGAACTTCACGGCGTTCAGGACGGCTTCGCGCGCCGCGGCGACCAGTGCGTCCGTCGCCTCGTCGAGCGGGCGGTCCCCGACGACGACGACCTCCACGGGCACGCCGTGGTCGTCCTCGACCTCCGCCACGACCGCCTCGAGCGCGCCCGCCAGCGTCCGCCGCGGCTCCTCGCTGCGGGCGCCGTTCAGCCAGGCGCGCAGCTCGCGCTCCTGCCGGCGCGCCAACGCCGCCACGGCGCGCGGGTCGTCCGCGCGCTTCTGCATGAGCGCGAGCGTCTGGAGCACGGAGTCGTGAAGGTGGGCGGCGAGCTCGGCGCGCTCCTGCGTGCGCACGCGCTCCTCGCGCTCCTCCGTGAGACCGCGCACGAGCCGCAGCCACCACGGGGTGAGGATCACGCCGATCGCGACGACGACGACCACGACGGCGAGCAGGACGTCGCGCGCGGCCGTGAGCGCGCCGGTGAGCCAGAGGAAGACGAGGCCGGCGCCGACCACGAGGGCGGTGCCGAGCGCGACGGTGCCGACCGAGGGACGGGTCAGGCGGAGCGCGCGCGGCCTGCCGG
>DATMVH010000188.1:0-2541 GCA_035563395.1 Solirubrobacteraceae bacterium | reverse complement strand
GTGTAGAGCTGCGCCGTGTCCGACGGGAGGTCGCCGTTGGCCAGCACGCCGGACCCGTCCGTCGTGTAGTAGATGTCGACGTCCTCGTTCGCGACGAGCGTGACCGTCTTGGTCTTGGCGGCGATGCCGTCCACCGGCTCGGGCGTGGCGGTGACGACGGGCGCGGTGAGGTCGCCGGTCGGCGCGTCGGGCGTCTGGCCCGGCACCGTGACGGCGAACGCCTCGCTCATGCGCGCGCCGGCGAGCGAGCGGACCTCGACCGTGTAGCTCTCGGCCGGATCGAGGCCGTCGATCGTGGTGCGGGTCGAGGGAGCGCCCGTGCGGACGCCGACCTGCGACTGCTCGCCGAACGCCGACGTCTCATCCTCGATCGCGACGACGCTGTAGCCCGTGACGGGTGCGGACCCCGGCTGCGCCGTGGCGGGCGCCCAGGTCACCTGGAGCGACTGCTTGTCCTCGGAGCGCACGACCGCGGCGGTGCCGGGACGCGGCGCCGACTGCTCGCTCGGGCCGGCGGGGCACCCGCCCATGCCGGGCCCGCCGATCTCGCCGTGCTCGGAGATGGTGAGGCCCTGGCGGTTGTCGTCGAGGTCCTGCTCCTGCCACGCCATGATGCGCTCGCCGCCGCCCGTCGCCGCGATGCGCGCGACCTCGGGGTCGTCGAACACGTAGGTGGCGGTGAACGAGTCCCCGCTGAACTCGAGGTTCGACGAGTAGCCGCCCTTGTCGGCGCGCACGAGGCCGCCGGGCACCGCGCGGACGTCGCGGCGCCCGACCGCGGTGTCCGTCAGGTCGGGATTGACGATCCGCTGCTCCATCTGGGCGCGCTCGACGCCCTCGGCGACCTTGCCCACGACCGTGAACGTCGCCTGCCCGGGCGTGTAGTTGACGCCGGTGACGTAGGTGTCCTGGACGGTCGTGTCGCCCGCGGCCTCGCCGGCGAAGGAGATCGTCGCCTTGTCGCCCGCCTGGATGTCGGGCGTCACGTCGAGGCCGGTGCCGGCGCCCCAGCACACGCCGCCGGGATGATTGATCTCGAAGGCGACCTCGCCCGCCTGCACGACCGCCCGGGCCGACCCGATGACGGTGCTGCCGCGGGTGATCTCGAGGGTGGCGGTCTCGCCGACGCGGTTCTGGAATCCCTCGACGGTGATGAAGTCGCGCTCCGGGAAGATCACGAGGTTGTCCGGAAACGCCGGCACCGCGGCCGAGGCGACGAAGGCGCCGGAGGCGAGCGGTGCGAGTCCGGCGGCGACGATGACCGCGGTCGCGCGCCGGGCCCGCCCTCGGCGGGCGGTCTTCCGCGTGTCCCGATCGCTCGGGGTGGTCCTGCGCATGGGTGACTGTCCTCCCTTGGACATGCGGGTTGTGGCGGAGCGCACGATCCCTGCGGAACCGCGGCGCCGACAGCGCAGGACCGGCACGAGCGCGCTGCGAGAACGCGCAACCGGGCGCGCAGGCTCCCGGATCCTGTGCCGATGGGGAGGCGGCGCGCGTTTTGCGGGCGCGCGCTACGGCACGTCGACGACGACCTTGCCGACGGCGCCGCCCTCCACGGCGTCGTGCGCGCCGGCGATCGCCTCGAGCGGGAACCGGTGCAGCGGCAGGGTCGTGAGCGCGCCGGCCGCCACGGCGGCGGACACGTCGGCCACGGCACGGCGCAGCGCCGCCTCCGGGACCGTGTAGACGAGCACGCCGCGCAGGGTGAGGTTGTCGACCATGTACGGCCGCACCGGGACCGCGACCTCGCCGCCGCCGCCCTCGTTGGCGTAGAAGCTCGTGACCGCGTGGCGCGCGGCGACCTCGGCGTCGAGCGCGGCGTTGCGCGACGGCGCGACCTCGACGATGCGGTCCACGCCGCCGGGCGCGAACGCGCGGATGCGCTCGGCGGCACCGGGCTCGCGGTAGTTCACGACCTCCTCGGCGCCGGCGGCCCGCGCCAGCTCGGCCTTCTCCTCGCTGCTCACGGTGGCGACCACGCGCGCGCCGGCCCAGCGCGCGAGCTCGATGGCGGCGTGACCGACCGCGCCGGCGCCGCCCGCCACGAGCACGGCCGCCCCGTCGATCGGTCCGTCGGCGAGCAGGCAGCGGTGGGCGGTCAGGGCGGGGATGCCGAGGCTCGCGCCGAGGTCGAACGACGCCTCGGCGGGCAGCGGGACGGCCTGCTCCGCGGGCACGACGGTGCATTCGGCGGCGGTGCCCCAGCGGCGCTGCCAGGCGGCGAAGTACACCCAGACCCGCTCGCCCGCGCGGGACGGGTCGACGCCTGCGCCGACCGCGTCGATCGTCCCGGCGCCGTCCTGGTTCGGGACGAGGAAGGGGACGTCCGGCACGCCGAAGCTCGCCCCGGCGCGGCTCTTCCAGTCCGTCGGGTTGACGCCGGAGACCGCGACCCGCACGCGGACCTCGCCCGGGCCCGGCTCGGGCGTCTCCACGTCACGGACGCGCAGGACGTCGGTGGCCGGGCCGGTGCGGTCGTAGGTGGCGGCGAGCATGCGGGCATCATGCCGCGGACGGGCGACGCGGGCGGCGTCGCGGCGT
>DATMVH010000187.1:0-3404 GCA_035563395.1 Solirubrobacteraceae bacterium | reverse complement strand
TCGACGGTGACCGTGTCGCCGACCACGAGCTCGCCCGCTTCGTCGCGGAACTCGACGAGGCGGCGCACGGGCGGCGCGCTCGCCTTCTTGAGGTGGCCGAGCTCGCCGCGGGTGAGCGCCTTCTCGCGCACGGGACCGAAGCCGAGCTGCACGGCCGTGTAGCCGTCGGCGTCGTCGCTGCGGATCGCGGTCACGGGACACGGGCCGGCCTCGAGCACGGTGACGCGCTCGACGCGGCCGTCCTCGAGGAACCGCTGGGTCATTCCGATCTTCTTGGCGAGGATGGCGGGCATCGTCGGCTAGCCGAAGGCGAGGCGGATCTCGATGTCCACGCCGGCGGGAAGGTGGTCGAGCCGCTGGAGCGAGTCGACCGTCTTCGGCGTGGGCTGGTGGATGTCGATCAGGCGCTTGTGGGTGCGGATCTCGAAGTGCTCCTGCGAGTCCTTGTCCTTGAACGGCGAGCGGATGACCGCGTAGACGTTCTTCTCGGTCGGCAGAGGCACGGGGCCGGACACGGTCGCGCCCGTCCGCGTCGCGGTCTCCACGATCTCCTTGGCCGCCGTCTCGATGGCCGAGGAGTCGTAGGCCTTCAAGCGGATGCGAATCTTGTTCTGCTGGGCGGTTGCCACGTTTGGTCCGGTTCGTTCCGTCTGCTTGGGGTGATGAAGTCTGGGTGTCCTGGCGGGGGCCGCCCGCCGGTCGCTTGCGCACTGAAGGCGAGCCCCGGGGCCCGGGGCCCGCCTCCGATAGGTCGTATCTGTCGACGTCGCGCGGCGCGGGGCTCCCGCGCCCCGCGCCGGGTCCTACTTGATGATCTCGGTGACCACGCCCGAGCCGACGGTGCGGCCGCCCTCGCGGATGGCGAAGCGCAGGCCGGCGTCCATGGCGATGGGCTGGATCAGCTCGATCTCCATCTGGATGTTGTCGCCGGGCATGACCATCTCCGTCCCCTCGGGGAGGTTGGCCACTCCGGTCACGTCCGTCGTCCGGAAGTAGAACTGCGGCCGGTAGCCGTTGAAGAACGGCGTGTGGCGGCCGCCCTCCTCCTTCTTCAGGACGTACACCTCGGCCTTGAAGCGCGTGTGCGGCGTGATCGAGCCCGGCTTGCAGAGCACCTGCCCGCGCTCGATCTCGTCCCGCTTGATGCCGCGCAGGAGGCAGCCGACATTGTCGCCCGCCTGGCCCTGGTCGAGGATCTTCCGGAACATCTCCACGCCGGTGACGACGGTCTGCGACGTCTCCGTGTGGATGCCGACGATCTGCACGGTGTCGCCCGTGTTGACGACGCCCTGCTCGATGCGCCCCGTGGCCACCGTGCCGCGGCCCGTGATGGAGAAGACGTCCTCCACCGGCATCAGGAACGGCTTGTCCAGGTCGCGCTCGGGCTCCGGGATGTAGCTGTCGAGCTGCTCCGCGAGCTCGACGATCTTCGCCGTGTACTCGGCGTCGCCCTCGAGCGCCTTCAGCGCCGAGCCGACGACGAACGGGATGTCGTCGCCCGGGAACTCGTACTCCGAGAGGAGGTCGCGGACCTCCACCTCGACGAGCTCCAGCAGCTCCTCGTCGTCGACCATGTCGGCCTTGTTGAGGAACACGACGATGTACGGCACGCCGACCTGACGGGCGAGCAGGATGTGCTCGCGCGTCTGCGGCATCGGCCCGTCGGCCGCGGACACCACGAGGATGGCGCCGTCCATCTGCGCCGCGCCCGTGATCATGTTCTTCACGTAGTCCGCGTGGCCCGGGCAGTCGACGTGGGCGTAGTGACGGTTCGCCGTCTCGTACTCCACGTGCGAGGTGGCGATCGTGATCCCGCGCTCCTTCTCCTCCGGCGCGTTGTCGATCTCATCGAAGGACCGTGCCTGGCCGCCGTAGGTCTCCGAGAGCACCTTGGTGATGGCCGCGGTCAGCGTCGTCTTGCCGTGGTCGATGTGACCGATCGTGCCGACGTTGACGTGCGGCTTGTCGCGCTCGAACTTCTCCTTCGCCACTTCTCGTTCGCTCCTTGGTCTAAGTCTCGATCTGCGGTCAGGTACGTGCTCAGGCGGCCCGCCGGCAGGGCGAACCCGTGCAGACTAGCGCGTTCTACGCGGGCACGGGCTCCCCGGTGCGGCCCTCGACCACCTTCTCGGCGATGTTCGGCGGCACCTCTTCGTAGCGGTCGAACTGCATCGTGTAGGTCGCGCGGCCCTGGGTCATGGACCGCACGTCGGTGGCGTAGCCGAACATCTCGCTGAGCGGAACGTGGCCCCGGACGACCTGCGCGTTGCCCCGCGGCTCCATGCCGTCGACCCGCCCGCGGCGGCGGCTCAGGTCGCCGATCACGTCGCCCATGAACTCCTCCGGGACGGTCACCTCGACGGCGAACACCGGCTCGAGCAGCACGGGCTTGGCGCGGCGCGCCGCCTCCTGGAGCGCGAGCGAGCCCGCGACCTTGAAGGCGATTTCCGAGGAGTCCGTCTCGTGGTACTTGCCGTCCACGAGCGTGACCCGCACGTCAACCATCGGGAAGCCGGCCTTGACGCCGTTGTCCAGCGCCTCCTCCACGCCCTTCTCCACGGCCGGGATGAACTCGGTCGGGATGGAGCCGCCCTTGATCTTGTTCACGAAGTCGAACCCCTCGCCGGGGGCCGGCTCGATGTCGATGTAGACGATGCCGTACTGGCCCGAGCCGCCGGTCTGGCGGACGAAGCGGCCTTCGATCTTCTGCGCCGTGCCGCGCACGGTCTCGCGGTAGGAGACCTGCGGGCGGCCGACGTTCGCGTCGACCTTGTACTCGCGGAGCATGCGGTCGACGAGCACCTCGAGGTGCAACTCGCCCATGCCGGAGATCTCGGTCTGGCCCGTCTCCTCGTTCGTGGCGACCTGGAAGGTCGGGTCCTCCTCGGCCAGCCGGCCGAGGGCGACGGACATCTTCTCCTGGTCGACCTTGGTCTTCGGCTCGATGGCGACCTTGATCACCGGCTCCGGGAACTCGATCGTCTCGAGCCGGATCGGCTTGTCCGGCGCCGCCAGCGTGTCGCCGGTGACGACCTGCTTGATGCCCACGCCGGCGGCGATGTCGCCGGCGTAGACCTCCTGGACGTCCTCCCGGTCGTTGGCGTGCATCATCAGGATGCGGCCGATCCGCTCGGTCTTGCCCGTGGAGACGTTGAGCACGCGGGAGCCCGCCTCGAGGCGGCCGGAGTACACGCGGAAGTATGTGAGCTTGCCGACGTACGGGTCGGCCATGATCTTGAAGGCCAGGGCGGAGAACGGCTCGTTGTCGTCCGCGTGGCGGACGGCCTGGCGGTCGTCCTCGCCCTTCACGGGCTCGACGCCCTGCACGGGCGGCACGTCGAGCGGGCTCGGCAGGTAGTCGATCACCGCGTCCAGCAGCGGCTGCACGCCCTTGTTCTTGAACG
>DATMVH010000186.1:0-2008 GCA_035563395.1 Solirubrobacteraceae bacterium | reverse complement strand
TGGGAGGGCCCGCGGCCGCGGCCAGGCGGCGGGCGGCCGGCGCGCGCTCCGGGGCGGCGCCGCGTCCCTCGACCTTCGCCGTCTCGAACGCCGTGCCGGGGCCGCGCTGCTCCCACAGCAGCCGGCACAGCTCGCGGTAGTCGAACGTGGAGAACGTCCACGGCAGCCGCCAGCGCGCCCCGGCCCGCGGGGTGTGTACGAGCAGCGACCCGAAGGTCTGCCGGATCGCGCCCTCCAGGCCGAGGTTGCGCAGCCACTCGGTCGGGGCCGCGCACGCCGACGTCTGGCGCTCCCCGATCTCGTAGCGGTCGAGCACGAGCACGCGCGCGCCCGTCGAACGCAGCTCCCGCGCGACCGCGAGGCCGGCGAACGATGCCCCGCAGACGAGAGCGTCGAAGTCGCCGTGGAGCGGGGTGCGCGCGGCGCCGCGCTTGGTGGCTCGGACGGGCATGGCGGCGTGGGATCATACGAGCCGCGCACCGGTCCGGACGCCCCCGAGTCGCTAGAGTTATCCGCCGTCTATGGAAGCCACCCTGACCCCGCCCACCTCGGAAGCTCGCGTGGTCGAGAACTCCGACGGTCTCCTGCTGGAGATCGACGGTCGCATCGTCCCCAACTACGACGCGACGATCGTCCCCTTCGAAGAGGGAGATGTCGTCACGGGTGCGGTGGTCCGCATCGACAAGGACGAGGTCCTCGTCGACATCGGCTACAAGAGCGAGGGGGTCATCCCCTCCAACGAGCTCTCCATCCGCAAGTCGGTCGACCCGCACGAGGAGGTCGAGCTCGGGGAGGAGGTCGACGCCCTCGTCCTCACGAAGGAGGACCAGGACGGGCGCCTGATCCTGTCCAAGAAGCGCGCCCGCTTCGAGCGCGCCTGGCGGCGGATCGAGGCGGCGGCCGACTCCGGCGAGCCGGTCCACGGCTCCGTGATCGAGGTCGTCAAGGGCGGCCTGATCGTCGACCTCGGGGTGCGCGGCTTCCTGCCCGCCTCGCTCGTCGACATCCGGCGCGTCCCGAACCTGGACGAGTACCTCGGCCAGACGATCGAGTCGAAGGTCATCGAGCTCAACCGCTCGCGCAACAACGTCGTCCTCTCGCGCCGCGCGGTGCTGGAGGAGGAGCGCAAGGAGCAGCGGCAGGCGATTCTCGAGCGGCTCCAGCCGGGCCTGATCATCGAGGGCCAGATCTCCAACATCGTCGACTTCGGCGCGTTCGTGGACCTCGACGGCATCGACGGCCTGATCCACATCTCCGAGCTCTCGTGGTCGCACGTCAACCACCCGAGCGAGATCCTCTCCATCGGCGACACGGTGCAGGTCAAGGTGCTCGACATCGACCGCGACCGCCAGCGCATCTCCCTGGGCCTCAAGCAGACGCAGGAGGACCCGTGGCAGCGCGTCGTCGACACCTACAACGTGGGTGACGAGCTCGAGGGCACGGTCACCAAGGTCGTCGCGTTCGGCGCCTTCGTGGAGATCCTGGAGGGCGTCGAGGGCCTCGTGCACATCTCCGAGCTCGCCCAGCAGCACGTGGAGAACCCGCGCGAGATCGTGCAGCCGGGTGACGACGTGCGGGTCAAGATCCTCGAGATCGACTCCGAGCGCCGCCGGCTCTCGCTCTCGATCAAGCGGGTCGAGGGCCAGGTCCTGCCGCGGCGCGACCGCCAGCCGGCGGAGTCCGGGGGCGCGGGCGACC
The DNA here is from genome assembly GCA_035563395.1 of Solirubrobacteraceae bacterium. Lineage (GTDB taxonomy): Bacteria > Actinomycetota > Thermoleophilia > Solirubrobacterales > Solirubrobacteraceae > DASQMT01. The sequence continues at coordinate 310 of DATMVH010000186.1, read as the reverse complement.
TGGACGACGTGCCGGAGCTCGGGCTCTCGGAGGACGTCTTCGCCGAGTCCCCGCAGGCGCAGGTGGAGCCCGAGGACATCGACACACCCCCGGCCGGCGACGACGCCGGCGGGCGCTCGTCGACCTGACGGGCGGCGCGGCACCGCCGTTCGTCGGCCTGACCGGGGGCATCGGGGCGGGCAAGTCGGAGGCGCTGGCGGCGCTCGGGCGCCTCGGCGCCGCGACGCTGTCCACGGACGCCGTCGTGCACGAGCTGTACGCCGACGCCGACGTCCGCGACGCCGTGGCGGCGCGCTGGGGCGCCGGCGTG
>DATMVH010000185.1:0-4766 GCA_035563395.1 Solirubrobacteraceae bacterium | reverse complement strand
GTCGCTGCCGGCCAAGCCGCCGACGGCCAGGCCGGCGCCGGTGGTGCTCAGCAGGAAGCCGAGGGCCAGCATGGAGAGGATGGCGGCGCGCGTGCGCATGAGGGGCAAGGACCTCCTTGTCATGGGTCGTGGACGCTCGGCACGGGCGAGCACGCGCCGCTTGAGCGCGTCCAGCTCGAGCGAGGTGGCCTGCGGGCGCTCGGCGCGCAGCCGGTCGGCCACCCACCGAAGCTCGTCGTGTCCGTCGCCGTGATACGTCATCGAACCCATATACGAACGAGCGGGGCGGTTCCTGACCGGCGCGCGCAGGACGACTTCGAGCGCCTCTATGCCGCGGAGGCGCCGGGCCTCTTCAGCTTCCTCGCCTACCGCACGGGCGACCGCGCGCTGGCGCAGGACCTGCTCGCCGACGCGTTCGAGCGGGCGCTGCGCGCGCGCGGGCGCTTCGACCGCCGCAAGGGCTCCGAGCGGACGTGGCTGTACGCGATCGCGCTCAACGTCCTGCGCGACCACGCGCGCCGCGACGCCGCCCACGCGCGGGCGTCCGAGCGGCTCGTGCCGGTGCCGGAGGGCGGGCTCGACAGCCGCCTCGAGGCAGTGGAGGACCGCGACGAGCTCGCGCGCGCGCTCGCGAAGCTGAGCGACGAGGAGCGCGAGGCGATCGCGTTGCGGTTCGGAGCCGAACTCACCGTGCCCGAGATCGCAGAAACGCTCGGAGAGAAGCTCACCACCGTCGAAGGGCGCGTTTACCGGGCATTGCGCAAGCTTCGCGCGGAGCTGGACGACTGAAGGCACCGCTCGGTGTGTCAGACTTCTGACGACTCGCGAAACACAGGAAATTAGAGTTGGAACCTCTCGGCCATCGTGGCGTTAGGACCCGAGACCGCCGAATGCGTTTCCCAACGGACCTCGACTATGAATCGCCCGTACGGCCGGACCGGCGCCTCCGCGGTCGCTTCGGCCGACCGCGCCCCGAGCGGACCGACCTGCGCGAAGGTGCGCCGTCCCCCGAGGTGGCGCATCGCGAGCGGGTGGGCCGCGTCGCGCTCGCGATCGCCGACGCGATCGCCGCCGCCGGCGCGCTCGGCGCCGTGATCGCGTGGTCGGGCGGCACGCCGCTGTGGGCGCCGCCGCTCGCCGTGCCGGTCATCCTCGTCGCCAACAAGGTCGCGGGCCTGTACGACCGCGACGACCTGCTCATCAACAAGACGACGCTCGACGAGGCGCCGCAGCTCCTGCAGATCTGCGGCCTCTTCGCGCTCGTCGTATGGCTCCTGTACGAGCCCGTCACGCCGTACGTGCTCGGCTCCTGGCAGGCGCTGACGCTGTGGCTCGGCTCCGCCGGGCTGGCGCTGGCCGGTCGGATGATCGCCCGCCGTGTGGCGCGCCGCCTCGGCGGCCCGCAGCGCTGCCTGATCGTCGGCGACCCGCACGCGGTCGGCGCGCTCGTCCGCAAGCTCGGCGAGCGTCGCGACACGGACGCGGAAGTCGCCGCGGTGCTGCCGGTGCCCGCCGGCGGCCTGCCGAACGACCTGACGACCGCGGTCCGCACCGCCGTCCGGCGCGGCCGGATCGACCGCGTGATCGTGGCCCCGCGGACCACGGACGCCGCCGAGATGCTCGAAGTCATCCGCGTCGCCAAGCTCGAGGGCGTCCGCGTGACCGTGCTGCCGCGGCTGTTCGAGGTGGTCGGGTCGTCCGTCGAGTTCGACCAGGTCGACGGCCTGACCATGCTCGGCGTGCGGCGCTTCGGCCTCACCCGCTCCTCGCGCGCGGTCAAGCGCGTGTTCGACGTCGCCGGCTCGACCCTCGTGCTCGCCGCGGCGGCGCCGTTCATGGCGCTGATCGCGCTCGCCATCCGGCTCGACACGCCCGGCCCCGTGCTGTTCCGCCAGCTCCGCGTGGGGCGCGACGGCACCACCTTCAGCATGCTCAAGTTCCGCTCGATGGTGGCGGACGCCGATCGCCGCAAGGCCGACCTGCGCCACCTCAACGAGACGGAAGGGCTGTTCAAGATCGCCGCCGACCCGCGCGTGACGCGCGTCGGCCGCTGGCTGCGGCGCACGTCGCTCGACGAGCTGCCGCAGCTGATCAACGTCTGGCGGGGCGAGATGAGCCTCGTCGGGCCGCGCCCGCTCGTGCTCGACGAGGACGCGCAGGTCCAGGGGCTCGACCGCGCGCGCCTGCACCTCATGCCGGGCATGACGGGCCCCTGGCAGGTGCTCGGCTCCACGCGCGTGCCCATGAGCGAGATGGTCGTGATCGACTACCTCTACGCGGCGAACTGGTCCCTCTGGACGGACATGAAGATCCTCCTGCGGACAATCCCGCACATGCTGTCCGGCAGCGGGCGCTGACCGGCCGCCCCGCCTCGTCCCCGCGCGCTATCCTTCCTGGCCGACCTCGCGCCGGAGCGGGGTTTTCCTTTGCCCGGCGCCAATCTTCGACCTTCCCGGAGCGCCGTTCATCATGGCCCGCGGAGACGTCCGGATCGCCGTCACCCTCGCCTGCGAGGAGTGCAAGCGCCGGAACTACCAGACCAACAAGTCCAAGCGCAACAACCCGGACCGCATGACGCTGCGCAAGTACTGCAAGTGGTGCCGGCGCCACACCGGGCACCGCGAGACCCGCTAGCCGGAGCCGGCCGTGGCCCGCGACCGCCAGCGCGCGAAGCAGCGCCGTGCGAAGCGCCAACCCGGCTCGGGCGGCTCGCGCGCGGCGCGTGACGTCGACCGTGAGATCGGTGTCGACGGCGACGACGTCGTCGACTCCCCGGTCGGCGAGGGCACCGCTGCGCCCGACCCGCTCGAGAACGCCTCCGCCTACGTCGACGAGGCCCGGCTCGCCGAGGCCGGCGTTCCCCTGCCGGACGACGCCGGGCCGGAGCCCGACATCGACGACCGCCTGGTGCGGGAGCCGGCGCCGGAGGAGTTCGAGGAGGACGACGACTACGCCCGCGCACCGGACGAGGCCCAGGGCGACGTGCCGGTCCGGCGCCGCCCGGGCGACCACGCCGCCGACCGCTCGCGCGGACGCCTCCTGACCTTCCTCGGCCACTGCGCCGACGAGCTGAAGCGGGTCCAGTGGCCCGACCGCCGCCACGTCGGCCAGGCCACCGCCGTCGTGCTCGGGTTCGTCGTCCTCGCCGGCGGCTACCTGGGCCTCCTCGACGCGCTCTGGCGCCCGCTGGTCGAGGCCATCCTCTAACCGAATCGAAGCCTTACCAAGAATGTTCCGCTGGTACGTCATCAACACCTATTCCGGGCACGAGAACAAGGTCAAGCAGAACCTCGAGCACCGCGTGTCCTCGCTCGGCCAGACCCGCTCCGTGCGGCAGGTCGTCGTTCCCACGGAGACCGTCCAGGAGATGAAGGACAACCAGAAGGTCTCCGTCGAGAAGCGCACCATGCCCGGCTACGTGCTGGTGAACATGGACCTCAACGAGGACTCCTGGCAGGTGGTCAAGGGCACGCCGGGCGTCACGGGGTTCGTCGGCGCCTCCAACGAGCCGATCCCGCTGACCCAGGCCGAGGTCGACCGCCTGCTGCACCGCGAGGTCGCGGTCCGGACCCCGAGTCGCGCGCAGTTCGCGATCGGCGAGTCCGTCAAGGTCATCTCCGGGCCGCTGTCGGACTTCTCCGGCGAGATCTCCGAGATCAACGAGGACGCCGGGAAGCTCAAGGTCCTGGTGTCCATCTTCGGCCGCGAGACGCCCGTGGAGGTCGGCTACGATCAGGTGAAGAAGATCTGATGGCCAAGAAAGTCCTCACCACGATCAAGCTGCAGGCTCCGGGCGGGCAGGCCTCGCCGGCGCCGCCGGTCGGCCCCGCGCTCGGCCAGCACGGCATCAACATCATGGAGTTCGTCAAGTCCTTCAACGCCCAGACCGCGGGCGACATGGGCACGACGATCCCCGTCGTCATCACGGTGTACGAGGACCGCTCGTTCACCTTCGTGACCAAGACGCCGCCCGCCGCGGTGCTCATCCGCCAGGCGATCGGCATCGACAAGGGCTCGGGCGAGCCGAACCGCACGAAGGTCGGCACGATCACGCAGGAGCAGGTGCGCCAGATCGCCGAGAAGAAGCTCGACGACCTCAACGCGCACGACGTCGACCAGGCGGCGAAGATCATCGCCGGCACGGCGCGGTCCATGGGCGTGGAGGTGGAATCCTGATGGCCAAGCGGGGCAAGAGCTACGTCGCCGCCCGCGAGCGCGTCGACCGCACCCGCGAGTACACGCCGCACGAGGCCGTCCGCCTCGTCAAGGACCTCAAGCGCGGGAAGTTCGACGAGAGCGTCGAGATCCACGTCCGCACCGGCCTCAACGTGCGCCACGCCGACGAGCAGCTGCGCGGCACGATCGCGCTGCCGCACGGCCTGGGCAAGGAGATCAAGGTCGCGGTGTTCGCCCGTGGCGACAAGGCGCGCGAGGCCGAGGAGGCCGGCGCCGACGTCGTGGGCGCGGAGGATCTCGCCGACCGCGTCCAGAACGAGGGCTTCACGGACTTCGACGTCGCCATCGCGACGCCGGACATGATGCCGGTGGTCGGCCGCCTCGGCCGCATCCTCGGTCCGCAGGGCAAGATGCCGAACCCGAAGGTCGGCACGGTCACGATGGACGTCGGGCGCGCCGTCCAGGAGTCCAAGGCCGGCAAGGTCGAGTACCGCACGGACCGCACGGCGATCGTGCACATGACCGTGGGCAAGACGTCCTTCCCGGACGACCACCTGCTCGAGAACTACCAGGCCGTCGTCGAGGAGCTC
>DATMVH010000184.1:0-2528 GCA_035563395.1 Solirubrobacteraceae bacterium | reverse complement strand
TCGGGCACGTCGAAGGGCAAGGGCTTCCAGGGCACGATCAAGCGCCACAACTTCGGCGCCGGCCCGAAGTCGCACGGCTCGCACAACGTGCGCGCGCCGGGCTCCATCGGCGCCTCCGCGACGCCGTCCCGCGTGCTCCCGGGCCTCAAGGGGCCCGGGCAGATGGGCGCCAAGCGCGTCACGCAGCGCGGGCTGACGATCGTGGAGCTGCTGCCCGACCGCAATCTCATGCTCGTCCGGGGGTCCGTGCCCGGCCCGAAGGGCGGCACCGTGGAGGTGCGCACCGATGCCTGAGGCGCAGATCCTCGGGGGCGGCGGCACGCTGACCCTCGACGACGAGGTGTTCGGCGCGCCGTTCAACGGCCCGCTCGTGCACGAGTGCGTGGTCGCGGAGCTCGCGGCGCGCCGGCAGGGGACGCACGCGACCAAGACGCGCGGCATGGTGTCCGGCGGCGGCGCGAAGCCGTGGCGCCAGAAGGGCACCGGGCGCGCCCGGGCCGGCTCCTCGCGGTCCCCGGTGTGGACCGGCGGCGGCACCGTCTTCGGCCCGAGCCCGCGGCACTACACCGTCAAGGTCAACCGCAAGGCGCGCAAGGCCGCGCTGCGCTCCGCGCTGTCCATCCACGCAGAGCGCGGCTCGGTGTTCGGGCTGGACGCCGGCGCCTTCGACGCGCCGTCGACGCGGCAGGCGGCCGGCCTGCTGGCCGACCGGCGCGCCGGCTCGGTGCTCGTCGTGCTCGGCGCCGAGGAGGTCGCGGCGGCGAAGTCCTTCCGCAATCTCGAGGGCGTCGCCGTGATGGCGGCCGAGAACGCCGGCGTCGCGGACATCGTCGGCGCCGCGAGCCTCGTGGCGTCGCAGGCCGCCCTGGACGCACTGACCGCGCGCGCCCGCCGGGCGGAGCGCGCCGCCGCCGAGGAGGCGAGCGCCTGATGGATCCGAGCCAGGTGATCATCCGCCCCGTCGTCTCCGAGAAGTCCTACGTGCTGGCGACGGCGGACAAGTACACCTTCCGCGTCCACAAGGACGCGCACAAGACGCAGATCAAGCAGGCGATCGAGGCGCTGTTCGACGTCACGGTGGTCGAGGTCCGCACCTCCGCGGTTCCCTCGAAGCCGAAGCGGCGCGGCTACACGGCGGGCCGGACCCGCGAGTGGAAGAAGGCCATCGTGCAGGTCCGCGAGGGCGAGACCATCCCGATCTTCCAGGGCCTGGAGGCCGAGCTCTGATGCCGATCCGCAAGCCGAAGCCGACGTCTCCGGGCCGCCGCTTCGTCACCTACGCCGACTTCGGCGAGGTCACGAAGACCACGCCCGAGAAGACCCTCGTCGAGGGCCTCAAGAAGTCCGGCGGCCGGAACGCGAACGGCCGCAAGACCGCGCGCCATCGCGGCGGCGGGGCGAAGCGCCTGTACCGCAAGGTCGACTTCAAGCGGCGCCAGGACGGCGTCCCCGCCCGCGTGGCCGCGATCGAGTACGACCCGAACCGCTCGTCGTACATCGCGCTGCTGCACTACCTGGACGGCGTCAAGAGCTACATCCTCGCGCCGAACCGGCTGCGGGTCGGCATGGTCGTCGAGTCCGGCCCCGGCGTGGACATCACGGTCGGCAACGCCCTGCCGCTCGCCAACATGCCGGTCGGCACCGTGGTCCACAACGTGGAGCTCCAGCCGGGCCGGGGCGGGCAGCTCGCGCGCTCCGCGGGCGCCGGCGTCCAGCTGATGGCGAAGGAGGGCGACTACGCGACGCTCCGCCTGCCCTCGGGCGAGATGCGCATGGTGCGCGCCGAGTGCCGCGCGACCGTCGGGACGATCGGCAACGCCGATCACCAGAACGTCACCGTGGGCAAGGCCGGCCGCAAGCGCCACATGGGCGTGCGCCCCCAGACCCGCGGCACCGCGATGAACCCGGTGGACCACCCGCACGGCGGCGGCGAGGGCGCCACGCCGCTCGGCAACCACCCGCAGACGCCCTGGGGCGTGCCGACGATCGGCTATCGCACCCGCAAGAAGGGCAAGCAATCCGACCGCTACATCGTCCGCGGCCGCCGCCGCGGCAGGAAGGGCTCGAGCCGCTGATGTCACGTTCCTCGAAGAAGGGCCCGTGGGTCGAGGACCGCCTCATGGACCGCATCGAAGCGATGAACGCGTCCGGCTCCAAGACCATGATCAGGACCTGGTCGCGGGCCTCGACCATCTTCCCGGAGATGGTCGGCCACACCATCGCCGTGCACGACGGGCGCAAGCACGTGCCCGTGTTCGTGTCGGAGTCGATGGTGGGGCACAAGCTCGGCGAGTTCGCCCCGACGCGCACCTACCGCGGTCACGAGAAGTCGGGCAGGGTCCGATGAGCGGCGGTCCCGAGAAGCGCGACCAGGTCGAGCGCGCCGCGAGCGCGAGCGGTGACGAGCGAAGCGAGGTAGGGGAGGCCGCCCGCGCGGCGACCGCCGCCGAGGAGGCCGTGGACGCGGCTGCGGGCGCGGAGTCCGCCGCCGACGCGGAGTCCGACGCCGCCGCGGTGGCGACACCGGA
>DATMVH010000183.1:0-4496 GCA_035563395.1 Solirubrobacteraceae bacterium | reverse complement strand
CGCGCGCGGCCGTTCGCCGCTGCGCTGCGATCGCGGGGGCTGCTCGCCTACGCGGAGGAGAACCGCATCAGCAGGACTCTGCAGGCGCCCGTCGATCCGCTGTCCGTCGTCCCGCAGGCCGGCTGGCGCGAGCACGTGGTGGCCGGGGCGGTGGCGCCGCCGGTCGACCCGGCGAGCCCGCTGATCGCGCTCGTCGACTCCGAGCTCGACGCGCAGCATCCCGAGATCGCCGGCTCGAACACCACGACCACCGGCGGGCGCATCCTCGCCGACTACCACGGGACGGCGACCGCGACCGTCGCCGCGGCCCCGCAGAACGGGATCGGGATCGTGGGCATCTGGCCGAACGCGCGCACGCTCAACCTGCCGCTTCCCGCCGACATCTCGTGCGCCGATTCCGCCCGGCAGATCGCTGCAGCGGTGGCGGCCGGCGCGGCGGTGATCAACATGAGCTACGGCTCGAGCACGGCGTGCCGGACGGAGTACGAGGCGATCCAGCGGGCGATCGCCCGCGGCATCGTCGCCGTGGCCGCGGCGGGCAACGAGTTCGGGCAGGGCAACCCGGCCGAGTTCCCCGCCAGCCTGCCGCACGTGCTCACCGTCGCGGCGACGGGCGCCGACAACGGCGCGACGTTCTTCTCGAACCAGAACGCGGCCGTCGACCTCAGCGCCCCGGGCGAGGACGTGCTGGCCGGCGTCCCGGTGACCTTCGACCCGGACGGCCACCCGGACGGCTTCGCGACCGTGTCCGGCACCTCGTTCTCCTCCCCGATGGTCGCCGCCGCCGTCGCGTGGGTCCGCGCCGCGCGCCCCGACCTGACGTCCGACCAGGCCGCGCAGGTCGTGCGTCTCGGCGCGCAGGACGTCGGCAAGGCCGGCTGGGAGGCGTCCACCGGCTTCGGCGTCCTCAACCTCCCGGGGGCGCTCGCGCACGAGGCCCCGACCGCCGATCCGCTCGAGCCCAACGATGACGTGGAGTTCGTCAACGGACGCGTGCTCGGCCGCCGGGCGCCGGCGATCTTCAGCGGCACGACGGCGACGGTGATCGCGCTGCTCGACCGCTACGAAGACCCAGTCGACGTCTACCGGATCCGGATCCCCGCGCGCGCACGGGTGCAGGTCCGCGTGGTGCCCGCCTTCGGCGATCCCGACCTGTACGTCTTCACGCGCGCCGCACACACCGTCACGGGCTCGCGCGGGCTCGTCGCGAAGTCGCTGCGCCGCGGCCCGCGGATCGACGGCGTGCAGCTCCTGAACCCGCTGCGGCGGGCGGTCACGCGGTTCGTCGCCGTCGGGATCGAGGACGGCGTCGAGGCGCTCGACGCCGGCTACACGCTGCGGTTCAGGCGGCGCTAGACGACGGCGCCCACTGCTCCTCCGCGAGGTCGCCGGTGTGCTCGAGCGCCGCGGGGGTCGGCACGTGCGGGTTGTCGCGCAGGTACCACTCGGCGTCGAGCGCCGCCATGCACCCCGTGCCCGCGGCGGTGACCGCCTGGCGGTAGGTGTGGTCGACGAGGTCGCCCGCGGCGAAGATGCCCGGCACGCCGGTCCGGGTCGAGCGCGCGTCGGTGATCACGTAGCCGTTCTCGTCCGTCTCGACGATCCCCTGCACGATCTCGGAGTTCGGCTGGTGGCCGATGGCGACGAAGCCGCCGGCGACGGGGACGTCGCGCTCCTCGCCCGTCTCCACGTGGCGCAGCCGCGCGTTCCCGAGCAGCCCGGTCTCCCCCGGGAGGAACGCCTCGACGACGTATGGGGTGGCGAACTCGATGTTCTCGGTCTCGCGCGCCCGGTCGAGCATGATCTGCGACGCCCGGAACTCGCCGCGCCGGTGCACGAGCGTGACCTTCGACGAGAACTTCGCCAAGAAGATGGCCTCCTCCATCGCGGAGTCGCCGCCGCCGACGACGATCGTGTCGCGGTCCTTGAAGAAGGCGGCGTCGCAGGTCGCGCAATAGGACACGCCGCGCCCGTTCGCGAGCTCCTCCTCGCCCGGCACGCCGAGCTTCTTGTGCTCCGCGCCCATGGCCAGCACCACCGCGCGGGCCCGGTAGGCGTCGTCGCCGACCCACACCGTGTGCGGGTCGCCCTCCGCGGCGCCCGGCTCGACGCGCGTCACGTTGTCGGTGATGTAGCGGGCCCCGAAGCGCTCCGCCTGGTCGCGCATCGTCTGCATGAGCTCCGGGCCCATGATCCCGTCGCGGAAGCCGGGGTAGTTCTCGACGTCCGTGGTCTGCTGCAGCAGGCCGCCCCACAGGAAGCCCTCGATGACGAGCGGCGAGAGATTCGCCCGCGCGGTGTACAGCGCGGCGGTGTAGCCGGCCGGCCCGCTGCCGACGATGATGACCCGCTCGACCTGCTCGATCTGCTCGACGTCTGCCATGGACAAGCTCCCGTATACCCCGGTTCCCTTACTTCAGTTTGTATAGTGTAGCCGCGCGACCCGGTCTCACGCGGTGGCGGGCGCCCACGCGTGCCGCCAGCGCTCGACGGTGCGCCGGAGCTGGAAGTACGCGATCACGCCGGGGACCATCGGCAGCCAGAACGTGAACGCGCGGAACACGAGCACCGCGACGACGGCCAGCCCGCCGCTGACGCCGAACGCCACGAACGCCGCGATCATCCCGCCCTCGACGCCGCCCACGCCGCCCGGCATGGGCAGGAGGTTGCCCAGCATCCCCACGAAGAACGCCTGCGTGAGCACGGCGAGCGGCGGCGCGGCGCCGAAGGCGTGGAAGGCGGCCCACAGCACGGCGATCTGGAACGCCCAGAAGAGCACGGCGCCCAGCAGCGCCGGGTCGCGGGAGCGCAGGTGCGCGAGCGCCTCCCGCACGCCGGCCGACGTCGCCGCCGGCACCTGCGCGAGCTGCTGCAGGAGCCGCATGACGCGCCCCTGGCCGCCCGTGAAGGAGCCCACGCGCCGCTGCAGGTCCGTGGGAACGACGGCGAGCGCGAGGCACAGGGCCATGGCGACCAGCGCGATGACGGCGGGCACGAACGTGAAGGCGAACGGGTCCTGCCCCCGGAACAGGCCCCAGTGCAGGCCGAAGCCGCACACGACCACGGCCGCCGCGTACGGGAAGTAGGTGAGGACGAGGAAGGCCATCGTCTTGTCGGCGACCGCGCGCTTCTCCACGCCCGCCCGTCGCAGCGCCCACGCCTGCAGCACGAGCCCGCCGGCGCCGCCGGCGGCGAACAGCCGCGACGCGGCGAGCCCCGCCATCGTGATCTGGTAGCTCGCCGCCCAGTCGATCCGCGCCGAGGCGCCCGCGAAGATGCCGCGGAACATCGCGACGTAGCCGCCGAACATCCCGCACGTGAAGACCAGCGCGGCGACCATCCACGCCGGCCGGCCGCGCTCGATCCGCGCCCACGTCTCGTCGAGCCCGGCGAGCTGCGGGAGGAGGAAGTAGAGGGCGGCGAGCGAGGCGGCGAGGAAGGCGACGATGCCGAGGAGGTTGCGCCGCGTGAGCTGGAGCGCGGGCTGCTCGTCGTGGTCGACGACGTGGTCGGGTGGCCGCCGCTCGGCGTCGCGGGTCCCCGGCGGCGCCTCGCTCATCCGCGCGCCAGCGCCCCCAGCGCGCGTACGGCGAGCGAGAAGCGCTCCGCGACGGGGGCGGCGAGCGGGAGCGCGGCGCGGATGCCCTCGGCGACCGCGAGGCCGGCCGCGAGGTCCACGACGTAGTGCTCGCCCAGATACACGAGCGCGACCCCGAGGGTGGCCACGTACGCCCATCCGACGAGTCCCGCCACGCGCCCGGTGGCGGCGAGCACGTGGGCGGACGTGACCGAGGTGGCGAAGTGGAGCGACGGCATGGCGGCCAGTGGGTTGCCTCCCAGGACACCGTACAGCGACGTCCAGCGCGAACCCCAGAAGTGTTCCCCGTACTCGACCATCATGCGGCGCAGCTCCGGCGTGCGCCCGTCATCCATCAGCCCCTTGCCGGCGGCGTACCACGGGGGCGCGGTCGGTATCGCCCAGTAGCCGATGACGCCCAGGTCGAACGTGGCGTAGACCTGCGCGGCGCCGCGGGGGAACTGGTCACGGTGTCGCGCGAGGAGGAAGAGCACGGTCCCGTGCGGGACGATGAACCACAGCCAGTGTGACCACACGAGCGTCTTCTCCCAGCGGGTGAAGCGCCCCGGCGTCCCGAGCGCCCGCTGCAGGCGGAGCGTCGGCGTCGTCCCGGCGCCGAGGAAGCGGTCGACCCGGACGGGGTACGCGACGCGCACGCGCCGCTCGAGCGCCGCCGGGTCGTCGTTCGGCATCTCGTACGTCGCGAGGTACGCCCACATCTGGAGGACGCACGTGGCGACGTCGCGCGCGCGCGTGCGCGGGAAAAGAATGCAGACGGCGACCGGCGCCGTGGCCGCGGTGGCGGTGACCACGGGCGGGGGGAGCTTCAGGCGGCGGCGCGCGAGCGGCGCCCCCACGCCGGCCACGAGCGCCGTGACGGCGGCCGCGCGGATGGCGGTCGAGAGGCGCACGCGGCGGC
>DATMVH010000182.1:0-7076 GCA_035563395.1 Solirubrobacteraceae bacterium | reverse complement strand
CGATGCGGCGACCGCGCTCGACCCGGCGTCTTCCGCCGGGTCGCCCGTGCGGTCCGCGCCCGTCACGCTCCGGCCGGTGACCCCGGCGCCGGCGGCCGTCGCCGCATCGTGACGACGCGGCCGGGCGTCCGGTCCATCGCGCTGACGAGACCGCCGGCCAAGCGTCCGGCGCGCTCTCCGGCGGAAGCGTCGCAGCGCCATGCGTGACATCCGGCACGCGCGAGCCGCTCCCGTCAAGACTTACGATCTGCTCCCCGTGGAGGGCGACGATCATGTCATCGACGACTCCCATCCCCGCGAGGACGACGGCCGGCTCGCCGAGCTCCGGCGACGACATCACGCGGTGCGCGTGAAGCTCGACGGCCTCGTCGCGCGAGGGGACCGCTCCCGGGCCGACAGCGTCGCGCTCGCGGCGGAGACGAACCGCCTGCTCGCCGACGCGACGGCGGAGGGCCGGCGAGCGCTGGCGCTTTCACAGGAGGCGCTGACGGCGTTCGAGGAACACACCGGCCCCATGGGTCGACGCGACGGCTGACCGCGGCAGGCCGTCCGGCACGCGGCCGGCGGCCCCGCCGAGGCGCTCGCCGCCGCCCGGCCGAGGACCGGATGAAGAACGCCCGCGGCAACGCCCGCCGTACGGTCCGGGGGCGCTCGATCCGGTGACATGGCGGCTGGAAACTAGCGGCCGTGGGTCACCGGATACGCGCACACGCGGTGGCTGACCGGCATCCCGGCCTCGGCATGACGACCGTCGCCGCCGACGTTCGGCGCGACCTCTATGCGCTGCTCGAAGGCGAAGCGGAGCGGGTCGACGTCGACGTGGCGCAGTACCTCCGCGACGCGGCGCTCACGCGCCATCGCCGGCTCGACGCTCGGCACGGAGACCCGCTTCGAGCTCCTCGCCCGCGCCGTTCGCGAAGTGCTCGCCGCCGAGCCCGTCGACGAGCCCTCGCGCGCCGCGGAACTGGTGCTCGCCGCCATGGCGCGCCTCGCGGCAGCCGAGCGGCTGGAGGAGTCGCACGCGCTCCGTGCGCAGAGCGGGCAGGCGATCCGCAAGGCGAAGGGCTTGGCCGATCGCCTCGACGGCCTCGACGAACGCGCCAACGGCGGGACGAGCCACCGCGGGTAGTTCCCGGCAGGTTCGTCGGACCCGGCGTCCCGATGGGTGCAGCCGCGCCACATCCGCGTGCGCGCAGCGAACGGTACGCCGGAACGGCGAACGCCCGCCTGTGGCGGGCGTCCTGATGGCTCCGGGGGTGGGACTCGAACCCACAACCCTTCGGTTAACAGCCGAATGCTCTGCCGATTGAGCTACCCCGGACCGCTCGGCCCTCCCGCGGGGCGGGCGACCTCATAGTAGGACCTATCGGCCGATCGCGGCGGTTCTGCAGCGGCGCGGTCAGCACGCGTCGTCCCGCCGCGACGAGGCCTGCTCGGGGCCGCGAGCGAGTCGCGGTCAGACGAGGCGGTGGCGGATCTGGTCCTGCACGCGCTGGCGCTCCACGGCGAGCGCGGTGACCGGCTCCCCCGCGCGGCGCGCGGCGGCGATCATACGGTCCAGCCGCAGCTTGTCCAGCGCGAGCCGCTCGAGCGCGAGCGCGGCCGGATCCGCCGCGAGGTCCCCGGCGCGGATGACGAGCTCGGCGACGAGGCGCGCGAGGTCGTCCGCGCCCGCCGGCAGCGACTGGCCCGGGTGCTCGAGGTGCTCGACGAGGTAGCGAGCCGCGCGACGGGTCAGGTCGTTGCCGAACGTCGCCTCGACGTCCATCGATTCCAGCGCGGCGCGGCCGGCGTCCTTGACCGCGAGGCAGCGGGCCAGGAAGGCGCGCTCCGTGTCCTCGCGCAGGTCAACCGACGTCACCATGCGCGGCGGGCGCGCGGCACGGTCGCCGCCCCGGCCCGCTGCCACGCCGGCGCCGTCGCGCCGGGCGGCGCGCCGGAGCGCCTCGTGCGTCACGCTCTCCGTCATCTGCAGCCGGTCGGCGGCCAGCCGGATCAGGTCGTCCTGCAGCAGGCCCCGCGGCAGCCGCCCGATGACCGGCGCCACCGCCTGCAGCGCGCGGTCGCGCCCTTCCGGGGTTCCCAGGTCGTTCGCCTCGAACGCCCGCTCGACCTGGAAGCGGGCGACGGGCACCGACGCGTCCAGCAGCGCCTGCATGGCGGCCGCGCCCTGCGCGCCTACCACGTCGGCGGGGTCGCGACCGGCGGGGAGGCGGACGACGCGCACCTCCAGGCGGTCGCCCGCGCGCATCCGCAGCAGATCCATGCCCTTGGCCACGGCCTCCTGGCCGGCGGCGTCCGGGTCCTGGCACAGCAGCACGCGCGGCGCGAGGCGCCCCAGCGCGTCCACCTGCTGGTCGGTCAGCGCCGTGCCCATGGAGCACACCGCCTCGGGGATCCCGGCCTGCCGGAGCGCGATGACGTCCGTGTAGCCCTCGACGAGCACCACGCGGCCCGCCTTGGCCGCCGCCGCCCGCGCGAGATCGGCGCCGTAGAGCATCCGCCCCTTGTGGAAGAGCTCGCCGTCCGCGGTGTTGAGGTACTTCGGCTGCTGGTCGGGCGCCAGGGCGCGCGCCCCGAACCCGCGCACGCGCCCGCGCTCGTCGGCGAGCGGGAACATGATCCGGCCCCGGAAGCGGTCGTAGCCGCCGGGGCGGTCGCGCCGGCGGAGGATGAGCCCGGCGGCCTGGAGCTCCGCCTCCGTGTAGCCCGCCCGCCGCGACGCCGCGAGCACCCGGTCCCACGCGCCCGGCGACCAGCCCACGCGGAACTCGCGCAGCGTCGCCTCCTCCAGGCCGCGCTCCGCGAGGTAGGCGCGGGCCGGCGCCGCCTCGGCCGACTCCCACAGCAGCCGCACGTAGAACGCCGCCGTGCGCTCGAGCAACGCCAGCAGCCGCTCCAGGCGCCGGCGCCGCTCGGCGTCACGCGGATCCTCGGCGCCGCGCTCGAGCTCCACGCCCGCGCGCTCGGCGAGCGCCTCGAGCGCGCGCGCGAAGTCGAGCCCCTCCGTTTCCATCACGAACGAGAAGACGTCGCCCCCCGCCCCGCAGCCGAAGCAGTGGTACAGCTTCTCGACGGGATCGATGCCGAACGACGGCGTGCGCTCCTCGTGGAACGGGCACAGGCCGGTCATCCGCCGCGGGCCCGCCTGCCGCAGCTCCGTGCGCGCGCCGACGAGCTCCGCGAAGTCGACCGCGTCGCGGACGCGCTCGCGCGAGTCGTCGGTGTAGCGCGCCATCAGTCCTGCGCCGCGAGGCCCTGCGGCACGAAGCGCGCGGCCCAGGCGCGGATGGCGAAGCGGTCGGTCATGCCGGCGAGGTAGTCGACCACGCGCTCGGCGTGCGACGCGCCCTCGACGCCCCGCGGCAGCTCGTCCGGGTGCTCGCAGTACCAATCGAAGAGCCCGCGCAGCACGCGCTCGATCTTCGCGTGCTCGGCCCGCGCGGTCGGCCCCAGGTAGACGCGGTCGAACATGAACGCCCGGAGCCGGAGCATGGCCGTGCCGACCGCGGTGCCCTGCACGACGTCCCCCGCCCGCCCGGAGTGCTCCACGAGGTCGTGCACGAGCGTGTCGATGCGGCGCGAGCCCGTGTCCCCCAGGATCGCCAGCTCCTCGCGCGGCAGGTCGCCCGCCGCGATGACGCCGGCGCGCAGCGCGTCGTCGATGTCGTGGTTGATGTAGGCGATGCGGTCGACGAGCCGGACGATCCGGCCCTCGAGCGTCGCGGGCTCGGCGGTGCCGCTGGAGTGGCGCAGGATCCCGTCCCGCACCGGGTCGGTGAGGTTGAGGTCCTCCAGCACGTCCACGACGCGCAGCGAGTGCTCGTTGTGCCGGAAGCCGCGCCCGAAGCGCTCGCGCCCGCAGCGGTCGAGCACGTCCTCGCCGATGTGCCCGAACGGCGGATGCCCGAGGTCGTGCCCGAGCCCGATCGCCTCCGTGAGGTCCTCGTTGAGCCGCAGGGCCCGTGCGACCGTGCGCGAGATCTGCGTGGTCTCGAGCGTGTGGGTGAGCCGCGTGCGGAAGTGGTCGCCCTCCGGGGCCACGAAGACCTGGGTCTTGTGCTTCAAGCGGCGGAACGCCTTGCAGTGGACGATCCGGTCGCGGTCGCGCTGGAACGGCGTGCGCAGCGAGCAGTCGCCCTCCGCGCGGGCGCGCACCGCGGGATACGACCGCGCGGCGAGCGGGGACAGCGCGTCCTCCTCCCACGCGCGGAGGCGGGCCTCGAACCCGGGGTCGGCGACTGGCGTGCTCATCGGCCGTCCATTCTGACGGCCGGGGCGGCCGGGCCCGCGCGGTTGTTGCACTTTCGGCACAGATCCGGAGGCCTCCGTCGCTCCGCGCGGCGCGGCCGCGGTCCGCGGGAAGCCCGCCGGGCGAGTCGGCGAGGATGGGGCCGTGAGCACGGTCCATGCGTACCGCTGCCGGGTGGGCTGGAGCGGCTCGACCGGCGAGGGGTACCCCGCCTACTCCCGCGAGGACGGCGCGGCGGCGCCGCCGGGCGAGACCGAGCTGCGGCCCAGTGCCGATCCGGCGTTTCTCGGCGACGCCGCGCGCCTGAACCCGGAGCAGCTCCTGCTCGTCGCGGCGAGCTCGTGCCGGCTGTTGTCGTTCCTCGCCATCGCGGCACGCGCCCGCATCGACGTCGTCGCCTACGACGACGGCGCGGAGGCCACCATGCCCGAGGACGCCGAGCCGGTCCGGATCGCCGCGATCACGCTGCGACCGACGATCGTCGTCCCGGCGACGTGGACGAGCAGCGCCTCCTTCGCTACGTGAAGCTGGCGCACGAGCTCTGCTACATCGCGAACAGCCTCCGCACCGCGATCGCGATCGAGCCCCGGATCGAGCCCCGGATCGAGCGCGCCGGAGTCGTGACGCGCGGCCGGACGCGCTCGCGACGCGGCGACGACTATGCCGCCCCCAGCGACCGCAGCCGCACGTGGGCGTGGTGCTCGAGCGTCTCGGCGATGGCCCGCTCGGCCTGGGCGAGCGCGCGCGGCGACGCGTCCGGCGCGCGCGCGAGCGGCTGCGCGAGCGCCCCGACGAGGAACGCGTGGGCCTCCTCGCCGAGCGGGAAGGCGCTCGCCTCGCAGGCCGGGCACACGACCCCGCCGGCGGCGCCGGAGAAGCCGACGACGTGCTCGGCATCCCCGCAGCCCGCGCAGGCGGCGAGCTGGGGCGCGAAGCCGGCCGCGAGCAGCAGCTTCAGGCGGAACGCGAGCGCATTGGCCCGCGTGGGAACGGCGCCCGCGCGCGCGTCCAGCAGCGCGAGCTCGTTCGCGAGCAGGTGATAGGCGCCCTCGTGCGGCTCGCCGTCGGCGAAGACGCGCGCCACCGCGTCGCACGCGAGCGACGCCGCCCGCAGCGAGTCGGCGTGCTCGCGCAGCCGCGCGTGCGGGTGGACGGTCTCGGCCGCCGTGACGGTCAAGAGGTCGCCGCGGCCCTCGTAGAGGACGAGCTGGAGGCGGAAGAACGGCTCGAGCCGCCCGCCGAAGCGCGACTTCGCGCGCCGGACGCCCTTGGCGATGGCCGCTAGCCGTCCGCGCTTCGGGGTATAGAGATGCAGGACGCGGTCGGCTTCGCCATAGCGGATCGACCGCAGCACGACCGCCTCCGTCTTCAGGCTCCCGGCCATGGGGTTCCGTCCCGGGAAGCGCGCACTATCCTTTGTGAAGTAATGAACCGAGTCACTGTCTACACCACGGAACCTTGCGGCTACTGCCGGACGGCAAAGGCGCTGCTCGACCGCCGCGGCATCCCCTACGACGAGATCAACCTGTCCCGCGACGCCGAGGGGCGCGCCGAGCTCGTGAGCATCACCGGCATGATGACCTTCCCGCAGGTGATCGTGGACGGGCAGCCGCTCGGCGGCTATCAGGAGCTCGCCGCGGCCGACCGCGAGGGCCGGCTCGAGGTGCTGCGGGCCGCCGCCTGAGCACCGGCCCGCCGTGCCCGCGGGCGCGGCTGGCACTTCTCGCAGACGTACGTCCCCCGCCCCGCGGCGCGCAGCTTGCGGATCGGGTTGCCGCACACGGGGCAGGGCTCGCCCTCGCGGCGGTGGACGAGGAAGCGCTCCTGGAAGGAGCCCTGCACGCCGTCGGGATGGCGGAAGTCGTCGATGGACGCGCCCTTCGCGTCGATGCCGGCCTCGAGCGAGCGGATCACCGCGTCGTGCAACGCCGCGGACTGCGCGCGCGTGAGCCGCCCCGCCGGGCGCAGCGGATGGATCCTGGCGCGGAACAGCGCCTCGTCCGCGTAGATGTTCCCGACGCCGGCCACCTTCGTCTGGTCGAGCAGGAAGGCCTTGACGGGCGCCCGCGAGCTGCGCGCGAGGGCGTGGAGATGCGCGCTCGTGAAGCCGGGCGAGAGCGGCTCCACGCCGAGCCGCGTGGCGAAGAACGCGTCGCGCGCCCGGCCGCCGAGCGCGAGCTCGCCCGTCCCGAACCGGCGCGGATCGTCGAACCACAGCGTCGGGCCGCCCGCGAACGCGAACCGCACGCGCCGGTGCGGCGGCGGCTCCGGCGGGTCGAGCAGCAGCGTTCCCGTCATGCGCAGGTGGAGCATGAGGTGCACGTCGTCCTCGAGCTCCCACACGAGGTACTTGCCGCGCCGGCGCAGCGCGGCCACCCTGCGGCCCTCGCAGGCGGCGGCGATCTCCGCCCCGGACAGCGGCCGGCACCAGCGCGCGTCGAGGACCTCGAGCCGGGCGAGCACCCGGCCCTCGACGTGGGGCGCGAGATGGCGGCGGATCGTCTCGACCTCGGGCAGCTCCGGCATCGGCGGCTCAGCCCGCGACCGCGGCGTCGAGCTCGCGCAGCCGGACCCCGAGCGTGCGCCGCAGCACGCGGTCGGTGAGCCGGCAGCCGGGCCGCCCGCGCAGCTTCGCGTCGCCGAACCGGACATAGGCCCGCAGCAGCGCGCGGCGCCCGTGCTCGGCGGCGAGCCGGTGCGCGGCGGCGGACGACGTCGCGTACGCCGCGGCCTGGGCGTCGCCGGAGAGCCGTGCGATGGCGTCGGGCGTGCAGAGCGACGACAGCGGCACGGCGGTGCCCGCGGCCGCGCGCATCGCGGCCTC
>DATMVH010000181.1:0-7802 GCA_035563395.1 Solirubrobacteraceae bacterium | reverse complement strand
CGCCGAGGCCGTGTCCGCGCCCACTTCCGCGGCCGCGCGCGAGGTACGCACCCAGGCCGACACCGGCCGTGCGAGGCTCTCGATGTCCATCGCGAGCGGGGCGCCGCGGTCGCGGTGCCACGTGGCGTGCTCGCCGACGACGCATACGAGCGGCGTGCGCGCGCGGGCGGCGTTGTGGAGGTTCGCGATCCCGTTCGCCAGCCCGGGCCCGAGGTGCAGCAGGGCGAGCGCGGGCCGCTCCGCCATGCGCCCGTAGCCGTCGGCCGCCCCGGTGCAGACGCCCTCGAAGAGCCCGAGCACGGCGCGCATCCCGCCGACGGCGTCGAGCGCGCGCACCTGGTCCATCTCCGTGGTGCCCGGGTTGGCGAAGCACACGTCGACGCCGGCGCGCACCGCGGTGCTGACGAGGCTCTCGGCGCCGTTCATGGCGGCGCGGACCCTATCCGCTCAGCCGACCTGCTGGATCAACCGCTTGCGCGCGCGGTACAGCCGGCTCATCACCGTTCCCTGCGGCACGCCGAGCGCCTTCGCGGCCTCCTCGTAGGACAGCCCCGCGACGTCGACGGCCACCAGCACGTCGCGGAAGTCGTCCGGCAGCGCGGCGATCGCCCCCAGCAGCTCGCGGTGCTCGACGGCCTGCTGCGGGCTCGGCGCGTCGGCGATGCGGTCGAGGTCCTCCGGCGGGGCCGGGTCGGTCGCCCGCCGCGCCGCCATGCGGCGCTGGTCGAGGAAGACGTTGCGCATCGTCCGCAGCAGGTAGCCGACGTCGTCCTCCTTGCGAATCAGCCGCGGCTTGGAGAGAACGCGCGCGTAGGTCTCCTGCACGAGGTCGTCGGCCGTCAGGCGTGAGCCCGTCAAGGCGCACGCCGCGCGGTAGAGGCGGTCGATATGGTCGCCGAGTCGCGCGGTGTCGAGCGGCCGCGCCATCGCTGCCGACGCTATCCGGGAGAACTCCTACCGCGTTGGTAGGCTTTATCGCCGATGATCTTCACCACCAGGGCGGAATACGGCGTCCGGTTGCTCGTGCGGCTCGGCCTGCACGGCGCGCGCCATCCCGTGTCGCTGAAGGCGATCGCCGAGGCCGAGTCCCTGCCGCTGGCTTACCTGGAGCGGATCGCCGCCATGCTCAAGAGGGCCGGCATCGTGGAGGCGACGCGCGGCGCGCACGGCGGCTACACGCTCGCGCGCCCGCAGGAGGACATCACGATGGACGAGGTCGTCCTGGCGCTCGAGGGCCACATCGCCCCGATGGACTGCTTCTTCGACGACCGCGACGGGCGCGTGCTCTGCTCCCACCACGAGGACGCGGAGCTGTGCGCCACCAAGCTGCTGTGGACGCGCGTGCAGATGGGCGTCATCAAGTCGCTGCAGCGCACCACGCTGGCGGAGCTCGTCCTCTTCGCCGCCGGCAAGACCCAGACCCACGAACCCCACCTCGGAGACCATGGCCGACCTCGAGATCAAGAACCTGCACGTCTCGGCGGGTGACAAGCAGATCCTCAAGGGGGTCGATCTGCATGTGCGCTCCGGCGAGATCCACGCCCTGATGGGGCCGAACGGCTCCGGCAAGTCCACGCTCGCGAACGCCCTCATGGGCCATCCGAACCTGGAGATCACCGAGGGCCAGATCATCCTCGACGGCGAGGACATCACGGAGGCCGAGCCGGACGAGCGCGCCCGCGCCGGCCTCTTCATGGCCTTCCAGTACCCCGTCGCCATCCCCGGCGTGACGGTGACGAAGTACCTGCGCATGATCATGAACGCGCAGCGCGAGGAGCCGATCTCGCTGAAGGACTTCCGCAAGACGGTCGAGGCGGCGATGGACCTCACGAAGGTGCCGCGGGAGTTCTCCACGCGCTACCTCAACGAGGGCTTCTCCGGCGGTGAGAAGAAGCGCATGGAGATCCTCCAGCTGGCGCTCCTGAAGCCGAAGCTCGCCGTGCTCGACGAGACGGACTCGGGCCTCGACATCGACGCCCTCAACACGGTGGCGAGCGGCGTCAACGCCGTCGCGGGGGAGACCGGGATGGGCGCGCTGATCATCACCCACTACCAGCGCATCCTCCACAGCGTGATCCCGCAGTTCGTCCACATCATGTTCGAGGGGCGGATCGTCAAGGAGGGCGGGCCGGAGCTCGTCGAGCAGCTCGAGCAGCGCGGCTACGGCTGGATCAAGGACGAGGTGGCGGCGGCGGCATGAGCCTCCTGGCCCCCTCTTCCGCGGACTTTCCGGTCCTGCCCCACACCGGGGTCGCCTACCTGGACTCCGCGGCCACCTCGCAGACGCCGCTGCCGGTGATCGACGCGATGGACGCCTACTACCGGGAGTACCGGGCGAGCGTCCATCGCGGCGTCTACCCGCTCGCGGCCGCCGCGACGGAGGCCTACGAGGGAGCCCGCGACAAGGTCGCCGCCTTCGCCGGGTCGACGCCGGGGGAGACGATCTTCACCCGCAACGCGACCGAGGCGATCAACCTCGTCGCCTACGCGTGGGGCGGCGCCAACGTCGGCGCGGGCGACCTGATCGTCGTCACGGAGATGGAGCACCACTCGAACCTCGTCCCGTGGCAGCTCCTGTCGCAGCGGACGGGCGCCGAGCTCGCCTACGTCCCGATCGACGACGAGGGCCGGCTGGTCCTTCCCGAGCTCGACGCGCTGCTCGAGCGCGCGCCGAGGCTCGTCGCCGTCGCGCACGTCTCCAACGTGCTCTCGACCATCAACCCGATCGAGGAGATCGTGCGGCGCGCCCACGCCGCCGGCGCGGTCGTGCTGGTCGACGGGTCCCAGGCCGCGCCGCACCTGCCGCTCGACATCGCCGCCCTGGGCGCCGACTTCTACGCCTGGACCGCGCACAAGGCCTACGGCCCGACGGGCATCGGCGTGCTGCACGGCCGGCGCGAGATCCTCGAGGCGATGCCGCCGTTCCTCGGCGGCGGCCACATGATCTCCCGGGTGGACCGCTTCGAGAGCCGCTGGGCCGAGCCGCCGGTGAAGTTCGAGGCGGGCACGTCGCCGATCGCCGAGGCCGTCGGGCTCGGCGCCGCCGTCGACTACCTCTCGGCGCTCGGGATGCCCGCGGTTCGCGACCACGCGCGCGACCTCGCCGGCTACGCGCTCGAGCGCCTGCGCGGCGTCGGCGGCATCACGCTCCACGGGCCCTCGCGCCTCGACGAGCGCGGCAGCCTCGTCTCCTTCGCGCTGGAGGGGATCCATCCGCACGACGTCGCCGAGATCCTCGGCCGCGCGGGCGTCTGCGTGCGCGCCGGCCATCACTGCGCGCAGGTGCTGATGAAGCGCCTCGGCGTCGCCGCCACGACGCGCGCGTCCTTCGCCGTGCACACGACGCGCGACGACATCGACCGGCTCGTCGCCGGCCTCGCCCGCGTGCAGGAGGTGTTCGCCTGATGGAGGACCTCTACCGCGAGAACATCCTCGAGCACTACAAGCAGCCGCACAACTGGACGCCGCCGCAGCCGGCGATCACGGACCCCGACCTCGAGTTCGAGGACAACAACCCGCTGTGCGGCGACGAGCTGAAGGTCCAGCTCAGGGTGGGGGAGGACGGCCGGATCGCGGACGTCCGCTTCTCCGGCCACGGCTGCGCGATCTCCCAGGCGTCGGCGTCCATGGCCTCCGACGAGGTGGTCGGGATGCCGGTGGACGACCTTCTCCGGCTCGACCGCTCGTTCGTGCTCGACCTGCTCGGAATCGACATCTCGGCGACGCGGATGAAGTGCGCGCTGCTGAGCCTGAAGGTGCTGAAGTCGGCGGGACTCGGCCACGCCGCGGCGTGGGAGTCGGAGACGCCGCCGAGCGCCGCGGAGCTGAGCCGGGAGGGCTAGATTCCGGCGCATGCGCGGCGGGTGCGGCCGCTAGACTGAAAAGTCCGACCCGAGAGGTCGGAGATGCCCTTTCACATGAGCCCGATCATCGACATCTGCCCCGTCGGGGAGCTGCCGCCCGGCGCCAAGCGCCTGGTCGAGTGGGAGGACCTCGAGATCGGGGTCTTCAATTGTGCCGGCGAGCTGCTGGCCATCGAGGACCGGTGCTCGCATGACGACGGAGTCCTGCTCGAGGGCGAGCTGGACCAGGCGACGTGCACCGTCGAGTGCCCCCGTCACGGGTCGCGGTTCGACCTGCGGACCGGGAAGCCCCTGAACCTGCCCGCGTATGTCCCGGTGGATACGTTCCGCGTGTCCGTCGAGGACGGTGTGATCAAAGTCGAGGTGGACTGACATGGCGACCCCCGAGGTCATCGCCGAGCAGCAGGCGCTGGTCGGCATCAACGCCGACTACAAGGAGAAGTACGGCTTCTTCGACCCCGAGAACTACGCGTTCAAGGCGCCGAAGGGGCTCACGCGCGGGCTCGTGGAGCAGATCTCCGAGTACAAGAACGAGCCGGCGTGGATGCGCGAGTTCCGGCTCAAGGCGCTCGACCACTTCCTCGCCCGCCCGATGCCGACCTGGGGCTCGCCGATGCTCGCCGAGGTCGATTTCGACGACATCCACTACTTCGTGCGTGCCTCCGAGCGGTCGAGCACCACGTGGGACGACGTCCCCGACGACATCAAGAAGACGTTCGACCGCCTCGGCATCCCGGAGGCGGAGCGCAAGTTCCTCGCCGGCGTCGGCGCGCAGTACGAGTCCGAGGTCGTCTACCACCAGGTGCGCGAGGACCTCGAGAAGCAGGGCGTCCTGTTCCTGGACATGGACTCGGGGCTGCGCGAGCACGAGGACCTCGTGCGCGAGTACTTCGCCACCGTGATCCCGCCGAACGACAACAAGCTGGCCGCGCTCAACAGCGCCGTGTGGTCGGGCGGCTCGTTCGTCTACGTGCCGCCGGGCGTGCACGTGGAGATGCCGCTGCAGGCCTACTTCCGGATCAACACGGAGAACATGGGCCAGTTCGAGCGGACGCTGATCATCGCCGACGAGGGCTCCTACGTGCACTACGTCGAGGGCTGCACGGCGCCGGTCTACACGACCGACTCGCTGCACTCCGCGGTGGTGGAGCTGATTGCCAAGCCGGGCGCGCGAATCCGCTACACGACCGTGCAGAACTGGTCGCAGAACGTCTTCAACCTGGTCACCAAGCGCGCGATCGCGCAGTCCGACGCCGCCGTCGAGTGGGTCGACTGCAACCTCGGCTCGAAGCTCACGATGAAGTACCCGAGCGTCTACCTGATGGGCGAGCGCGCGCACGGCGAGGTGCTGTCGATCGCCTTCGCGGGCAACGGCCAGCACCAGGACGCGGGCGCGAAGATCATCCACGTCGCGCCGAACACGACGTCGAACATCTTCGCCAAGTCCATCTCGAAGGACGGCGGCCGCTCCTCCTATCGCGGCCTGCTCGAGGTCGCGAAGGGCGCCCACGGCGCGAAGTCCACGGTGGTGTGCGACGCGCTGCTGCTCGACGAGCAGAGCCGGTCGGACACGTATCCGACGATCCGCATCGGCGAGGACGACGTCAACGTCGGCCACGAGGCGTCCGTGTCGAAGATCGGCGAGGAGCAGCTGTTCTACCTGATGTCCCGCGGCATCCCCGAGGACGAGGCGGCCAAGACGATCGTCAACGGCTTCATCGAGCCGATCGTCAAGGAGCTGCCGATGGAGTACGCGGTCGAGATGAACCGCCTGATCGAGTTGCAGATGGAGGGCTCCATTGGCTGAGTCCACCACCGTCCTGGAGCTGCCGACCCACAAGGGCCGGCCGGGCTGGGAGTTCACGGACCTCGGCGACTTCTCGCTCGAGGCCTGGACGCCCGCGCCCGCCGGCGGCACCGCCGTCGAGGCGGCGCGGCTCCTCGAGCCGCCGGGCGACGCCGTCGAGATCGTGCAGGTCGACGGCGCGAGCGACGCCGGCGACACCTTTCCGGGCGGCGTGATCGTCATGCCGCTCTCCGCCGCGCGCGAGCGCCATCCCGAGCTCGTCGAGCCCCACTTCGGCACCGTCGTCGCGGCGTCCGACGCGTTCACCGCGCTCAACGAGCGCGACTGGACCGCCGGCGCCTTCGTGTACGTTCCTCGCGGCGTGCAGGTCGAGGCGCCGATCGTCCTCACCGCGATCGGCCGTGCCGCGGGCTCGATCCTGCACCGGCGCGTGCTGATCGTGCTCGAGGAGGGCGCCGAGGCCGAGGTCTGGGAGCAGTACCTGTCCGGCGACGCCGAGACGGAGACCGTCTTCAACACGGTCGTCGAGCTGAAGGTCGGCCAGAACGCGAACCTGCGCTACGTGTGCGGGCAGGAGCTCAACGAGCGCTCGTGGATCTTCGGCTCCCAGCGCGCCGAGGTGGCGCGCGACGGGTCGCTGGAGTGGGTCGTGCTGGGTTTCGGCTCCGGCCGGGGCAAGGTGCGCACGGAGACGCTGCTGGCCGGCGAGGGCGCCGACGCGAAGGTCACCGGCGCCTACGCGCCGCACGGCCGCCAGCACATCGACTTCGACACCACGCAGGAGCACGGCGCGCCGAACACCACGTCGGACCTCGCCTTCCGCGGCATCCTCGCCGACCGCGCGAGCGCCGTGTGGCGGGGCATGATCAAGGTCGACCCGGGGGCCCAGCAGACCGACGCGTTCCAGGAGTGCCGCAACCTGCTGCTCTCCAAGCGCGCGCACGCGGACGCGATCCCGGGCCTCGAGATCCTCGCGAACGACGTGCGCTGCACGCACGCCGCGGCGGTCGCGCAGATCGACCGCGAGCAGCTGTTCTACCTGCGCTCGCGCGGGCTCGACGAGGCGAGCTCGACGCGCCTCGTGATCGAGGGCTTCATGGCCGAGCTGGTGGAGCGCTTCGAGGAGGGCCCGGTGCGCGAGGCCCTGTCCACGGCGCTCGAGCGGCGCCTCGCGACGCTGCTCGCGTAGCTCCGCTCCTTTTCGCGCCCGGCACGGCGGTTCCGGGCGCGTTCCGTGGGCTCGCGCGCGGCCGTCATGCGCAGGCGGGCCGCGCCGCCTCGGGCTCCGCGCCCTCGCCGAGCTCGCGCCCGGTGCGGGTGCGGGTTGAGGGTGGCGCCCCGATGTCGTGAGCGGCACGCTGCGGCAAGCTGCGTCGCATGCCGCTCCAGGCCCCAACCGCGTCGAGCGCCGCACGCCCGGAGCGACGTGCTGCGCCGGGCGCAGCGCTCGGGTGCTCGACGCCGGCGACCGCGAGCGGCCGGCCGACCACCACGTCGTCTCCGAGGCGCCGGCCAGCACGGCCGAGCACGCGCGCGACGCGCGCGACCGTCCGGCGTTCACCGCCGGCGCGCGACGTGCGGCGACCGTCCGGCGTTCACCGCCGGGCGCGCGGCTCGTCGTGGTCGTCACGGACGACGGCGCCGGCGGAGCAGGCACGTCCCCGGGTTCGGGGCTTCGCGGCCTCCCGAGCGTGTCGGAGCGTCCTCCGTGACGCTCCGCGTCTCCAGCGCGCCCGGCGCCGCCACGAGCGTCCGAGCCGAGATTCCGATCCCGAGAGGTTCCTGGATGCTGCTGTCGCTCGACCACGTCATCGTCCGCTCCGCCGCGCCTGAGGAGACGCTCGCCGAGCTGACCGCCCGGGCGCGGACGCCGGTCCTGGCGGAGGTCACGCGGGTCCACGGCATGGCGAGCGGCATCGTGCGGGCGGGCGGGATCGACATCGAGGTGCTCCGTGTCGGCGAGGCGCCGGCGGCGCCGCACGGGTACGGCGTGGGGTTCGTCGCCGACGTCGCCCTCGACGAGGCCGTCGCGCGGCTTCGCGCGCTCGGCTTCGCGACGTCGACGGCCCCGCGCGTGACCGTCGGCGACGGCGAGAACCGCCGGACGTGGCGCGCGGCGCAGCTCCGCGGGC
>DATMVH010000180.1:0-8291 GCA_035563395.1 Solirubrobacteraceae bacterium | reverse complement strand
AGACCACGATCCCGGCATCGGCGACCGCCCGCTCATCGTCAAAGCAGACCCCAACGCCGTCCAGTCCGACCGGCCCGTCAGCATGCACCACGAAGGTGACCTCCTGTTGCAGTCCCCCGGACGCGCCCACGTCCGTGAAAGACCTGCTCAGGAGGTCATTCTTCGTTCACCACCGGACGGAACGACTCCACCTCGCCGGTGGATCGAGGCTGAGCCCAACGTCAACGCTCCGGGGACGACGTCGCGCTCGGCGACCGCGTGGTCGATGACCGCGATCGCCTCGGTGGCGCGGCAGCGAACGTCGAGCGCCCAGCCGCAGATCTCGCGGGTGCAGCAGTCGATCGCGGCGTTCAGATAATGAGAAGATTGGAAGCCACTAACCCGGTCTCCGTCGAAGTCAGCCTGGCTCACCGCCGAGGTGGCTGTGCGCCAAGCGGCCGGATCCGGAGGGCCCAGCTGATCCATGGAACGGCCGAGTAACTTCAATACCGGCACGCGCGGCGCAGCTGCAAGCTGAGGCGCGAACCCGTAGACCCCCCGAAGGAGGACGTCCGCATGGACATCAGCATCAATAGCACGGGCAACATGGCATGCGGCGTGGCCAGTTGCGCGCTGGATGGCGGCCATGCCATCACGGTCCTCGGCCGTGACCGTGCGACGGCGGCGTTGCGACACGGGCTTGGGACGGGCTCCGGCACCGCGGCCAAGGTGGAGGCCTGATGCGAGCGAAGCTCAGGTCTCTCGGCCTCGCGGTCGCCGTCGCGCTCGCCGGCACGGCGGCGTCCGCCGCCGGCGCGCACGCCGCGGTCACGGCGGGCGCCGGTACGGCGCAGGCCACGGAGGCGCAGCGGCTGCAGGCGCTGTATGCGCGAGCGACGGACGAGGGCGGACGGCTGACCGTCTACATGGGAGGCGACGCGCCCGGGCAGTGGGACCAAGTCGCGCAGGCGTTCTCGGCGACCTTCCCCCGCATGCAGTTGCGGCTGGTCACCGACCTCAGCAAGTACCACGGCCCACGGATCGACAACCAGTTGGCGACGGGCCGCCCGGTTGCCGACGTGGCCGTCATGCAGACCACGCACGACTTCGATCGCTGGAAGCGCACCGGGCAGTTGCTGCGGTACCGGCCAATTGGCTATGACCAGATGTTCGACAGCGCCAAGGACCCCGACGGCTTCTGGTCGGGCGTCTTCTACGGCGCCTTCAGCTATGTCGTCAATAGCGAGCAGCTCCCCGCGAACCCAATGTCCTTTCGGGCGACGCGCCTGCTGCAGCCGCAGTTCAAGGACCGGCTGATCTTCACGTACCCGAACGACGACGACGCCGTGCTGTTCGGGTTCAAGCTCATCATCGACCGCTACGGCTGGCGCTGGCTGCGCGACGTGATGGCGCAGAACCCGGACTTCGTCCGCGGCACGCCTCCCGCCACGGCGGGCGTGGCCAGCGGCCGGTACCTCGCGACGGCTGCCAACGCCGGTGACCCACGCCCCAACGCGGCGGTGGTGTACCCGTCGAGCGAGCCATTCGTGACTTGGGCACAGCGGGGCGCGATCTTCCGGCGGGCCCGGCACAAGGCGGCCGCGAGGCTCTTCCTCAGCTGGCTCAGCTCCCGTGATTTCCAGCGCCAGGCGATCGCGTCGTTCACGTGGTCCGTGCGCCGTGACGTTGCGCCGCCGGCGGGCCGGCGGGCGCTTTCGGCCTACAACACCAACCCGAGGGCATTCGCGCGCTTCATGGCGAATCGCGCGGCGGTCGAGCGCTTCCGCGCCCAGGTCGAGCTCTACGTCGGCGCGCCGCAGGGTCCCGATCCCGCGGATCCCGAGGGCACGCTCGGGCGCCGGCCTGGCGCCTTCTGACGCTTGCATCTCCGCGCGCCGGGCGCCGTCCGGCGCGCGGAGTGAGCCGGGCTGGGTTCGGCGGAGGCCTCGAAGCCCTTCGCGGCGCCGCTGTACCTCCTGGCGGTCATGGCGTTCAAGTCGACGCCGCAGTCGATTGCCGACCCGCTCGGGCTGCCCAACCCGGTCGAGACGGGCAACCTCGGGGACGCCTGGGAGACGGGCGGGCTCACTAGCCTCGACCAAGCGCTCGTGAGCAGCCTGATCATCACGATCGGCTCCGTCGTCTGCCTGATCGTCATCGGGTCGCTGTGCGCCTACGCGATCGCGCGCCGGAGGAGGCGGCGCAGGTCGACGGCGCGGGCCTCGTCCGCACCTACGTGCGCGTCGTCTTCCCGCTCCTGCGCCCGGTCACGGGCACGGTGGCGATCCTCGTCGGGCTCGTCATCTGGAACGACTTCTTCGTCCCGCTCGCGTTCCTGAGCGGGAGCGACAAGGAGACGCTGCCGCTGGCGCTCTACAGCTTCGTCGGGAGAACACGTCGGCCTGGAACCTCATCATGGCCGCCGTCCTGCTTTCCATCGCGCCGATCCCGTTGTTCTACCTGTTCGCCCAGCGCCAGCTCATCAAGGGCTTCGCGGGCGGCCTGAGAGGATGAGTTGAGCCCGTGGCCAACACTGACGTTCGAGGGGATCGGCAAGGTCTACCCGGGAGGGATGCGGGCGGTCGACGACCTCAACCTCTTCCTCGACGACGGCGAGTTCATGGTGCTCATCGGCCCTTCGGGTTGCGGCAAGACGACCGCGCTGCGGATGGTCGCCGGGCTGGAGGAGATCTCCGAGGGCGAGCTGAAGGTCGACGACGCCGTCGTCAACGGCCTCGACGCCCGCCGGCGCGACGTCGCGATGGTCTTTTCAGAACTACGCGATCTACCCGCACATGACGATCTTCGAGAACAGCGCGTTCCCGCTGCGCAGCCAGAAGATCGCCAAGGCGGAGGTGACCCAGCGCGTCGAGCGTGTCGCCGGCCTCCTCGGCCTCGCGGACCTGCTCAAGCGCAAGCCCCGCACGCTCTCCGGCGGCCAGCGGCAGCGCGTGGCCATGGGCCGCGCCTTCGTGCGCCGCCCGCGCGTGTTCCTCATGGACGAGCCGCTGTCGA
This sequence comes from Solirubrobacteraceae bacterium, assembly GCA_035563395.1. GTDB lineage: Bacteria > Actinomycetota > Thermoleophilia > Solirubrobacterales > Solirubrobacteraceae > DASQMT01. The sequence continues at coordinate 5,297 of DATMVH010000180.1, read as the reverse complement.
ACCTCGACGCGAAGCTCCGTGTGCAGATGCGCGCCGGATCGCCGAGCTTCAACGCGACCTGGGCGTCACGACGCTCTACGTCACCCACGACCAGGTCGAGGCGATGACAATGGGCACGCGCGTCGCGGTGATGCGCAAGGGCGAGCTCCAGCAGGTCGGCGAGCCGCAGCAGGTCTACGACCGGCCCAAGAACCTCTTCGTGGCGACCTTCATCGGGTCGCCCGCCATGAACCTCGTGACGGGGCAGGTGCACGAGGACGGCGACGGCCTAACGGTCCGCATCGGCGAGCAGCTGCTGCAGCTTCCAGAAAGCGTCGTCGCCAAGCGCCCGGCGCTCCGGCTGCACCTCGGCGGCGACGTGGCGGTCGGGATCCGCCCCGAGCACCTCGCGGATGCGGCGTACGACGGCTCGGGCGCCGGGCGCCTGGAGGCTGAGGTCACGCTCGTCGAGACGCTCGGTTCCGAGCGGCTCGTGCACGTCCACTGCCGGCGGAGCCGGTCATGACGGACGAGATCGTCGAGATCAACAAGGACACGGACGTGTCGCTGCTCACGACCATCGGCGTCAATGCCGAGGCGAAGGCGAGCAAGGTCCCGATGGTCGCGCGCGTCGATCGCCGTGAAGACCGAGAGCCTGCACTTCTTTGACCTCGCCTCCGGCGACGCGATCGTCGACTGAGGGCGGCCCGCCCGTGGTCGCCGCGCCTCCCGCGGCCCGCGGGGAGGCGCGCCGGCCTCAGGCGTAGTAGTCGGGGGCGCAGCGCAGCTGCGCCCACTGGTTCCCGTCGTGCCCGTGCACGAGCAGGGCGCCGCGCTCGGCGGCGAGTGCGCGCAGGCGCTCGGCGTTCTCGACCGCCGAGGGGACGTCGGTGCCCGTGTCGGGCACCTCGTCGGTGATCTTGATCGCGTCGACGGCGAGCAGGACTGGGCCGGTTCCCGGCAGCTCGAGCAGGACTGAGAAGTGGCCCGGCGTGTGACCGGGCGTGGCCGGCAACTGGATGCCCGGGCGCAGCTCCTGGTCCTCGTAGGGCAGCAGGAGCAGCTGGCGCTCGGGCCACTCCAGCCCGCCGCCGGTGGGGGCGGGCACATCGAGCGCGCGCTCGGCGTCGCTGATGTAGACCGGGACGTCCTCCGGGACGAACTCGAGGCCGCCCATGTGGTCCATGTCGCTGTGGGTCAGGACCACGAGGTCGAGCTCCTGCGGCGCGGTGCCGCAGAGGACCAGCTGAGCGGGAAGCATCTGCTCCGGCCCCAACTCGCGAGCGACGACGAACTTCGTGATGCCCTGCTTCTCGAAGGCCGCCTGAGGATCCGCGCCCCAGCTGGCGGGAACCCGGTGTCGAAGAGGATGCGCTCCCCGTCGTCGGTCTCGACAAGGTAGCCGGCCATGATGCGGCCGTGGCCGTCGTTCCCGGCGGGGGATCCGAGCGTTCCGAGGCGAAGCAGGTAGAGGCGCACGGTCGCGACGTTGCCACGATCGGCGGCGGCCGCAAGTGACCTGGGTCCGTGCTCGGCCCGCGTCGTCGGCCTAGGCTGCGGAACGCCCCGCTTGGTCGCGCCCTCAACGGTCCCGGACCGCACGCTGACCGTGCCCGGCGGCTCGGTCAGGTACCGGGACACGGCCGGTGACGGGCCGCCCGTGGTGCTCATGCACGCGGCGACGCACTGCGCGCGCGCGTGGGGCCACCAGCGCGACGCGCTCGTCGCGCACGGCCTGCGCGTGATCGCCTGGTCCCGTCGCGGGCACCGCGGCTCGTCGTCGCTGTCGGAGGACGCACCGGGGGTGGGCGCTGCGGACATCGAGGCGCTCGCCGACGGGCTGGGCCTTGACCGGTTCCACCTCGTCGCGATCGCCGCCGGCGGCTTCTTCGCGACGGACTTCGCGCTGTCGCGGCCCGAGCGGCTACTGAGCCTGACGGTCGCCGCCAGCATGACGGGCATCAGCGACCCGGGCTTCCGGCGGCGCGTCCAGGCGCTGCACCCGCCAGGATTCGGCGAGCTGCCTCACGTCTTCCGAGAGCTGGGGCCGTCCTACCGCACAGCCAGCCCGGACGGGGTGCGCGCCTGGGAGGCGCTGCACGAGGAGGCCCTGGGGGGACGTCCGTTCGTGTTGCAGCGCCTGTGGAACGAGATCACCTACGACCGGCTGGCCGGACTGCGGGTGCCGGCCCTGCTCCTCGGCGCGGGCGCCGACCTCATCGTCCCCGCGCCGCTCACCGAGGCGATCGCCGAGCGGAGCCCCGGCGCGGTGTACGAGCTGCTGGCCGACAGCGGCCACACGCCGACGTGGGAGGTCCCGGACGCGTTCAACGCGGCCGTCGTGCGCTTCGTCGGCGCTGCCGGCTAGGGGGTGGTGGCGGCCACCGCGGTGCGCCACTCCCGCACGGGCGTGGTTGCGACGATTCGCCACGCGCCCTCCGCGCGCTCGCGGTCGACGAGCTCGCGCCGGCCCTCCAGCCCGACGGTGCCGCCGGCGGCCCGCGCCTCCAGGACGTACACCTCGCACACGGCCCGGTCCGGGCCCGCACCCGGCGCGACGAGGCAGTTCAGGACGTGGTGGCGCGTGACGAGACCCGGGCCGGACGCCGCCCGGTTGCGGTCGCGAGCGTGCCCCAGGACGGCCTGCTCGATCGCGTCGCGCTCGAGCGCCAGCTCGGCCGACTCGGACCGGCGCGCGCCCACGTGGCGCGCGCGTACGAGGGGTCGCGCTCGTCGCGGTGGCCGTCGGCGTGCGGGTCGGTCGCGAACGCCGTCATCGGCCCGAGGTCGAGCGTCGTCGTCCAGGCCGAGCTCAGCAGGCGCTCGGTCAGGCGCCATTGGCCGTCCACGCGCCGCCAGCTGTCGACGTAGCGCAGGCCCGACAGGACGACCCCGCCGTCGGTGCCGGTCATGTGCGGCGGCCCCTTGCCGGGCTCGTAGCCGATGGCGCCGAAGAGGTAGGCCTCGGAGCGGGCGTGATCGCCCTCGACGTCGACGAGGTGGTTGGCGACGGCGTGCTGAGTGGCGATCCGGTTGGGGGCATCGGCGCGCGCACGGTCCATGAACTCGGTCCCGGTCATGCCGTGCTCCCCGATGCGCAGCGTCACGTCCGGGCCGAGGCCCTCGTCCAGCAACGCCGCGTCGAGCCGGTCGATGCCGCGCGTCGTGAGCAGCAGCTGCTCGTGGATTGCCGCCCGGTCCACCACGACCTGGTCGGGCACGTCGAGGGCGCCCGCGCCGGGCAGGTCCGGCGGGCCGGCCGCCGGCGGCATGGCCTGCTGATAGGCCTCGAGCGCCGGCGCCTCGGTGTCGGCGCGCCACTCGACGTGCATCGCGCGGTGGAGGATGGAGGATGTGCCACGCGGCCTCGCGCCGCTCGAGGCGGTCGACGTAGCGGCTCCCGACGAGGACGACTCTGGGCGGCTCGCCGTCCGGTCCCGCCGTCGTCGCCTCGACCCGAATGCCGTAGGTCTCGCAGGTGGCGACCTCGCCGTCGACCTCGACCAGGTCGTTGCTGAGGTAGTGGTGGATCGACCGCCCATGCCCCGCACGCGCGATGAGGTCGTCGATCGCGGTCGGCAGTCCGTCGACCTCGGCTGTCGCATCCGGGTGGCAGGCGGAGCGCGCGAGGGACTCGTCGCCACGATCGACCCCGCGGCCGAAGCGCAGGAGGCACGCGCGGATGGCCTGACGGTCCGCGAGGTCGGCGAGACCGCCGGACGAGGGACCGGATGTGGCCACGGCTGGCAGTCAAGCGGTCATGTCGATGCCGCGCAGGGACTTTCGTCTCTCCCTGCGCTGAGGCGATAGCGGGAGAGGCGGAGCGTCGAGTAGTCGTCGGTGGCCAGCAGCGCACGTGCTCGTCAGGAAACGAGCGCGCGCACGAGACGATGCAGGAGCGCTACGCCGGCGAGCAGCGCGCGACGTCAAGGGCTTCGAAAGCCGGTGCCGAGTGCACGTCGAGGACTCGGGACGCCACGACACCTTCCGGGTCGAAGACGTCGACGCGTTCACGCGCGGGGCGCCGGCTTGCTCTTCGCCGCCCGGCTCGCTTCATCGACGGCGCTGGACGTAAGCCCGAAGCCTCGTGCCGTCGCGGAGCACCTTGCCGTGACCGAAGGCGACGGTCGCCGGCTCCAGCGCGGCGAGCTTGCGCACCGATTCGCGGTTACGCTCGGGGTCGACGCTGAGGATCCCGGGCGGCTCGTGCAGCCCGCGCACGTTCGTCAGCACGTCACCGGCGATCAGCAGGCGATCCGACGCCCGCCAAAGAACGATCTGGCCGGGCGAGTGACCGGGCGCGTCGAGGACTTGGAAGCCAGGGCCGACCTCGTCGCCCTCGCGCAGTTCGCGCGTGACCTGCGCCGGCGCGAAGCGTCCACCGAGGCGCGCGAGCACCCGGCCGAACGATCCCGGCTTGACCGCCGCGCGGCCCATCCGGACCGCCTCGGCGTCGCCGGCACCGATCGCCAGGCCGTCGAGCCCGAGCGTGGCGACGACTCCGGGCGAGCCGCCGATGTGGTCAATGTGCGCGTGCGTGGCGACGTGCTCAGTGATGGGTCGGCCGTGGAGCACCTTGACGATCATGGCCGCGTTCCGGGGCAGGCCCGCGTCGACGAGAACGCCTCCGAGCAGGTAGGCGTTCAGGCCGTCGCCGGGCAGAAGCGGGATTCGGAGCACATCGGGGGCTAGGCGTTCCATCTCCATTAGTCGGCGTGGCGGACTTGGACGCCGCGGGTGGCGAGGTCGGCGGCGGTCTCCGGGGTGCGGACGGCGGCGATGATGTTCTGCGCGGGGATGCCGCGGTCGAGCAGGGCGGCGACGACGAGCCGGCCGAGCTGGCCGGTCGCGCCGGTGACGGCGATGGTGGTCAAGGAGGTCCTTCTCGAGGTCAGGGGGAGGAAGGCGCGCGCCCGCATGAGCGGGCGCGCGCGTCGGGGAGTGGGTCAGCCCACGCGGATGGCGAGCTTGCCCTGGGTGTGGCCGCTGTTGAGCGCGCCGAGCGCCTCCGGCGCCTGCGCAAGCTCGAAGGTCTGCTGGATCGGCACGCGGACCGTGCCGTCGGCGAGCAGCTGCCCGACGCGGTCCAGCCCCTCGCGGTTGAGGATCGCGGCGTGCATCACGTCCGTGCGGCCGGCGCCCTCGCCGGCGGCGTTCGTCGGCGAGGCGATCCGGCCGCCCTCGGCGAGGATGGAGTCGTACGGAGTGGGCTGCATCGCCGTGACGGCGTCGACGAGCGCGTCGACGCCGTCGGGGTAGCGCTCCTTGACCGCGGCGACCAGGTCGCCCTCGCGCGGAAGCACCTCGTCGACGCCGAG
>DATMVH010000179.1:0-2198 GCA_035563395.1 Solirubrobacteraceae bacterium | reverse complement strand
GGCGCTGCGGGCGTCGTCCGCGCCGCCCGGCTTCGGCGGCTGAGCGCGCGTGCCGCGCGGGGTTGACGCCCCGCCGCGGGCCTAGCAAGCTGACACGGCGCGGTCGGCATCCGATTCCACCGCCGGCCGCCCGTCGTCACCCGCCTCGCGCAGAAAGGACCCGCTCCCGGTGCAGACCACGCTCGCGCAGTTCAACGAGACGCAGTCGCAGGACGCCTTCGCCCTCCAGAACTCCAAGCTGCTCAAGGTCCGGCTGGACGCCGGCACGATCCAGGCCAAGGCCGGGTCGATGGTGGCCTATCAGGGCAACGTCTCGTTCGAGCACGCCGGCTCCGGCGGGCTCGGGCGCATGCTCAAGAAGGCGGTCACCGGCGAGGGCACGACCCTGATGAAGATGACGGGCTCGGGCGAGGTCTTCCTCGCCCACCACGCGCAGGACGTGCACCTCCTCTACCTCGAGAACGACTTCATCACCGTCAACGGGCCGAACCTGCTGGCGTTCGACGCCGACATCGACTGGGACATCAAGCGGCTCTCGGGCGCGGGGGGCGCCATGGCCGGCGGCCTCTACAACCTCGAGCTGCGCGGGACGGGCTGGGTGGCGATCCTGTCCGACGGCCCGCCGGTGCTGCTCAACGTCGCCTCGGCGCCGACGTTCGCCGACGCGCAGGCCGCGATCACGTGGTCGTCGGGCGTCAGCACCTCGCTGAAGACGGACTTCAAGATGAAGGACCTGATCGGCAAGAGCTCCGGCGAGACGCTCCAGATGGCGTTCTCCGGCCAGGGCTGGGTGCTCGTGCAGCCGTCCGAGGGACAGGTCCACGGCGCGAACCAGCAGTCGTCGAGCTCCGGCGGGCTCGGGAACCTGCTCGGGAACTAGGGTCTCGTGGAGCCGACCACGAGCAGGTACTCGTAGCGGTACTCGGCCGGCCCGCCGGGCGGCCCCTCGTCCGCGCGCGTCGCGAACTCCAGGAACTCGCGGTCGAGGGCGGCGAGCCGCTGCGAATCCCGGGCGAGGCTCGCGTAGAGCGCGACCATGGGGCCGAACGTCGCCTTGAACAGCTCGCAGTAGGCGCCGGGATCCCCGGGGCTACGCTCGACGTAGTGCCGGCGGCGCAGGTCGAGCGATGCGAGGCGGTCGCCGAGCAGCGCGCGCACGTGGTCCTCGCTGCCCCACAGCAGCGGCGAGAGGGCGCCGGGCGGCGGCGGCGGGGTGTAGCGGCCGACGAGCTCGAAGAACGCGCCGCCCAGCCCCTCGGGCGTGAAGTTCACCATGCCGATCGTGCCGCCCGGCCGGCACACGCGGACGAGCTCGTCCGCGACGGCGCGGTGGTCGGGCGCGAAGATCGCGCCCAGCGAGGACGTGACGACGTCGAACGCGCCGTCCTCGAACGGGAGGGCCTCGGCGTCGGCCTCGACCCACTCCAGCTCCACGCCGCGAGCCCGCGCCTCGTCGCGGCCGGCGGCGAGGTTCTCCGGCGTCAGGTCCGACGCCACGACGCGTGCGCCGGCCTCCGCGGCGCGGATCGCCACGTTGCCGCTGCCCGCGGCGACGTCGAGGACGCGCGCGCCCGCGCGGATGCCGCACGCCTCCACCAGGACCGGCCCGAGCTCCCAGACCGTCTGCGTCGCGAACCGGTGGTAGTCGCCGAGCGCCCACATCGCGCGCTGCTGCGCCTTGGCGTCGCTGCGCGCCGCGGTCGCGCCGGACATCTGCTGCGTGGCCATGCGCTTCCTCCTCTCGAGCGGGCCGGCCAGCTCCTCGATCCGGGCCGGCGCGGCGGCTGGAGGAGGTGCGGCCGGGGATGCCGTCCGCCGATGCATGCCCGGAGCGTACGTCGCGAGCGCGGCGGCGACTTCGCCACGACGGGCCATCCGCGTGCCGGTCGGGGATGGCCGGTTCTGGCTATGCGCGGGGGCGGTCGAGCAGCCCCGAGCGCACGGCATGCGCCGCCGCGGCCGTCCGCGAGGAAAGGCCGAGCTTGCGCAGGAGGTTCGTGACGTGGCGGTGCACGGTGTGCTCGCTCACGACCAGCCGTTCGGCGATCTGGCGGTTCGTCAGCCCGTCGGCGAGCAGGCGCAGGACCTCCAATTCTCGCGGCGTCAGCGGGCTGCCGGCGGCGTCGGGTCCGGCGAGGATGCGCCGCGCGCGCTCGGCGTCCGGCGCCGCGCCGAGCTCCTCCAGCCGGCCGAGCGCG
>DATMVH010000178.1:0-2269 GCA_035563395.1 Solirubrobacteraceae bacterium | reverse complement strand
GTCGTGCCGAGGTCGCGCGCGCGCTCCAGCGCGACGGCGGCAGCGATGCGCGCGCGCTCGGGGTCGAACGCGTCCCGCGCGCCGAGCCCGACGAGGATCCAGCGGCGCCCGTCGGCGTGCGTGTGGGCGAGGTGGCGGAAGCGCGAGCGGGCCTCGCCGGAGTCCAGCAGGGCGGCGAGCGCGCCGCCCGCGGTGTCGTGCGCGATGCCCTCGCCGTCGAACACGCCGACGGCGATCGTGTCGGCGCCGGTCTCCGGCGGGGCGTGGGTGGTGGACTGGGTCTCCATGGAAGGGGCTGAGGCTATCGTTCGCCTTCATGGCGGCCACGGTGATCCTCGGCACCGCGCGCACGCCGGTCGGCCGGCTCGGCGGCGGGCTCGCGTCGCTCCCGGCCACGGATCTCGGCGGCGTCGCCATCCGCGCGGCGCTCGAGCGCGCGGGCGTCGAGCCCGCCGAGGTGCAGCACGTGGCGATGGGGCAGGTGCTGCAGGCGGGGGCCGGCCAGATCCCCTCCCGCCAGGCGCAGATCGCCGCGGGCATCCCGAAGGAGGTCCCGTCCGAGACGGTCAACAAGGTGTGCGCCTCGGGGCTCCGCGCGGCCGCGCTGGTCGACGCCGCCGTGCGCGCGGGCGACCTCGACGTCGCGGTCGCCGGCGGCATGGAGTCGATGTCCCGCGCGCCGTACCTGCTCCCGCACGGGCGCTTCGGCGCGCGCATGGGGGACGCGGCGGCGCTCGACGCGATGGTGCACGACGGCCTCCTGAACCCGTTCACCGGCAGGCAGATGGCCGAAGAGGCCGGCGGCGTGGGGGAGGGTCTCGAGCTCACGCGCGCCGACCTCGACCGCTGGGCGCTGCGCTCGCACGAGCGCGCGGTGGCGGCCACGGACGACGGCCGCCTTGGCGAGGAGCTCGTGCCGGTCATCGTGCCCGGGCGCCGCGGCGACACCGTGGTCGAGGTCGACGAGGCCCCGCGGCGCGACACCACGCTGGAGCGGCTGGCCGGGCTGCGCGGCCTCGCTGGCGGCGACGGCGCGCACACCGCCGGCAACTCGCCGGGCGTCAACGACGGCGCGGCGGCGCTCGTGCTCGCTTCGGAGGAGTGGGCGGAGCGCGAGCGGCGCGAGTGGCTCGCCGAGATCGTCTCGCAGGCCGCGGTCGCCGACGACTTCGCGGCCATCGCGCGCACGCCGGCGAGCGCGGCGCTCGCCGCGCTGGATCGCGCGGGGCTGCAGCCGGGCGACATCGACCTGTGGGAGATCAACGAGGCGTTCGCCTCCGTCACGCTCACGTCGATCCGGATGCTGGGCATCGACGAGGAGCGCGTGAACGTCCGCGGCGGCGCCGTGGCGATCGGCCATCCGCTCGGCGCCTCCGGCGCGCGCATCCTCGGCACGCTCGTGCTGGAGCTGCGCCGGCGGGGCGGCGGCTACGGCTGCGCGGCGATCTGCTCGGGCGGCGGCCAGGGCGACGCGGTGATCGTCCGCGCCGCGTGACGGAGCGCCCGCACATCCTTCCTCCCCCGCCGGGCGGCGGCGCGCTGCGCCGCCCGGGTGAGCGCGGCGCCGCCTTCTTCGACCTCGACCGCACGCTCATGGCCGGCTCCTCGGCGTTCCAGTTCGGCCGGGCGGCGTACCGCAGCGGGCTCGTCTCGCGGCGCAGGCTCGCCGCCGACGCGTGGGAGAACTGGCGCTTCCGCCTGAACGGGTCGACCGACGCGGGGACGGACGCGATGCGGGCGCGGATGGGCGACCTGCTCGCCGGCGTCCGGGTGCGCGACCTGCAGCGGCTGGCCCCCGACGTGCTGGCGGGCGTCCTCCCGCGCCTGTATCCGCGCATGCTGCAGATCGCCTACGAGCACCAGGACGCCGGGCGGCCGATCTTCATCTGCACCGCCGCGGCGCAGGAGATGGCGGAGCTCATGGCGATCGTGCTGACCTTCGACGGCGCCGTCGGATCGGTCTCGGAGGTCGTCGGCGGGCAGTACACCGGCCGGCCCGGCGGCCCCTTCACCTATCGGGACGGCAAGGCGGCGGCGATCCGCGAGCTCGCGGCGCGCGAGGACATCGACCTGCAGGCCTCGTGGGCGTACTCCGACTCGGAGTCCGACCTCCCGATGCTGCGGCTCGTCGGGCACCCCGTGGCCGTCAACCCCGACGCGGAGCTCGAGCGCGTCGCGCGGGCGGAGCGCTGGGAGATCCTGCGCTTCGAGCGGCTGCGGCTGCGACTGCGGATCGCCGGCGTGGCCGCCGCCGCGGCGCTCGTGGGCG
>DATMVH010000177.1:0-4740 GCA_035563395.1 Solirubrobacteraceae bacterium | reverse complement strand
GCGCGCGACGATCCGGTCCTCGCCGACGTAGCGGCCGGCGAGGAGGAGACCGCCGAGCAGGAACAACGGCGTGAGGTGCAGGACGAGCTGGGCGTCGCCGGTGACGGCCTGCAGCACCGCGCACGCGAAGGCGAGCGCGGTCATGGCAGCGAGAAATCGGCGCTGGCGTGCCATCCCACGGCGAGCGTAGACCTTGCCGGCGCACCTGCCAAGCGGCGTGCGGCCGACTGGACGGATGTCCATGCCGGTGCCGGCGTTGGACGTCCTCGCGGGAGTCTGGGACCATCGGCGACGTCCCGCCGCCGAAAGGAGCGCCATGGAGTCTTCCGGAGAGCCGGCCCGCGTGCTCGTCGTCGCCAACCGCACCGCGGCGACCCCTGCGCTGATCGCGGCCGTGCGCGAGCGGGCCGCAGCGGGCCCGGCGAGGTTCACGCTGCTCGTCCCGAACCCGGCGCACGGGCTCCACGCCGTCGTCGATCCGGAGGACCAGGCGCACACGGAGGCCGACGAGACGCTCAAGCAGGCGCTTCCGCTCCTCGAGGAGGCGGCCGGCGCGCCGGTCGAGGGCATCGTCGGCGTGTCCGAGCCGCTCGCGGCCATCCAGGACGCGGTCAACCTGCGCGGCTTCGACGAGCTCATCATCTCGATGCTCCCGAAGCGCGTCTCCCGCTGGCTGCGGCTGGACCTGCCGCACAAGGCGGCGGGACTCGGGCTGCCGGTCACCACGGTCACCGCCGAGCGCGTGGAGCACATCCCGGCCCACGGCGTGCCTGCGTAAGCGCCGGGCCGGCGCCGGGGTCGCCGCGACCGTCTAGCCTCGTGGGGGCGTGTCGCCCCTGTGGATCTGGATGCAGATCGTGATCGTCGTGTGCGTGCTCATCAGCGCGGTGATCGCGATCGTCCGGCTCACGTAGCCGCGGGCCGGCGTCCGGACGAGCTAGGCGAGCGGCGCGGTGGCCGCGGCGGCGTCCAGCGCGCCCGCGCCGTAGTGGCGGTCGCGGCCGCGCGGGCCGAGGTCGCGGGCCGTCGCGCGGAGATGGGCCTCGATCGCCGCGGGCGCCGGCGCCGCCCCGAGCACGCCCGCCGCGATGACGAGTGCGGCCGTCGCGGAGACGTGCGGGGCCGCCATCGACGTCCCGACGTAGCCGGCCGGGAGCCCGAACCGCCGCAGGCCCTCGATGAAGGTCATCTGGCGGATGTCGCGGCCGGCCCCGAGTTCGGGGCGGCAGTTCGCGTCGCCGGGAACCCGCGCGTCGCGACCGCCGCCGGGCGCGACGAGGTCCAGGCCGGCTCCGTGGTTGGAGTAGCGCGCCATGCAGCCGCGCTCGGTGATCGCGCCCACGGAGAGCACCTCGCGGGCGCGCGCCGGATAGGGCAGGGCGGTGCTTCCGGCGTTCCCCGCCGCTCCCACCACGAGCACCCCGCGGCCGGCGGCGAAGCGCAGCGCGGACAGGATCTCCGGGATGTCGGCCGCCTGCAGCGCGCCGCCGAACTCGAAGGAAAGGTTGATCACGTCCGCGCCGTGGCGCGCGGCGAAGCGGATCCCGCGGGCGATCGCCGGGATGTCGCCCTCGCCGTGCGCGTTCAGGACGCGCACGGGCATGATCCGCGCGCCGTAGGCGAGGCCGGTCACGCCGATGCCGTTGTCGACGCGCTCGGCGATCGTGGAGGCGACGTGCGTACCGTGGCCGTTCTCGTCGTCCGGGTGGGGATCCTCGTCGACGAAGTCGTAGCCGCGGCGGAACTGGTCGGCGCTGAAGTCGGGCGAGCGTACGTAGCGCCCGCTCGTGCGGTACGCGACGCCGGTGTCGAGCACCGCCACGACCACCCCAGCCCCGCCGGGCCGGCCGGCCTGCGCGGCGTGGTCCCACGCGCCGGGCGCGTCGACCCCGGTTCGCGGCGCGAAGTTCCACTGCACCGCCTGCCAGCCGCCGGGCACGATGCCGCTGCCGGGGTCGTTCGGGACGTAGGCCGCCCGGGCGACGTAGTTCGGCGCCGCCGACGCGACGTCGCGCCGGTCGCGCAGGCGCGCCACGGCCGCCGCGACCGAGTCGCCGGCGCGGACGCGCAGCACGCGCGAGCGCGCCGCGAACGCGCGCGGGCGCTCGAGTCCGGCCGCCCGCTCCACGGCGGTCCGCGCGTGCGCGCTCGTGCCCGCGTGGTACCGGACGATCACCTCGCCGGGAACGTGGTCGGCCGCCGACGCAGCGGGGCAGAGGGCCGCGAGGGCCGCGCAGGCGGTGAGGAGGGCACGGCGGAGCATCGCCCTCCGAGTCATCGGCGGGTTCGCGCGTAGCCTGAAGCGCGTGTCCATGCTCGACGAGCACTTCATGGGCCTCGCGATCGCCGAGGCCGAGCGCGCCCTCGGGCACGACGACGTGCCGGTGGGCGCGATCGTCGTGGCGGACGGCGCGGTGATCGGCGCCGGGCACAACGAGCGCGAGCGGCGGCAGGATCCCACCGCGCACGCCGAGATCCTCGCGCTGCGCGAGGCCGCGGGGCGCCTCGGCTCCTGGCGCGTGCTCGACAGCGTGCTCTACGTGACGCTCGAGCCCTGCGCGATGTGCGCGGGGGCGATCGTGCTCGCGCGCGTGCCGCGCGTCGTCTACGGGACCGCCGATCCGAAGGCGGGCGCGGCGGGCAGCATGCTCGACGTCCTCGCCGAGCCGCGCTTCAACCACCGCCCGGTCGTGGAGGGCGGCGTGCTGCGCGAGGAGTGCGCGGCCCTGCTCGTGGAGTTCTTCGCCTCGCGGCGGTGACGCGCGCGGGCGCGCCGCCTACGCGACGCGCTCGCCCGCCGGAACGAGCCGTGCGCCCGGCTCGGCGGGGCGCAGCCGGTACTCCGACGCGTCGAACCGGCGCAGCCGCCGGCGGAACCGGAACGTCCAGTCCGGCCACAGCGCGGCGTTGCGCCCGGTCGCGTCCTGGTACCAGCTCGAGCAGCCGGTGTTCCACACCGTGCCGCGCGCGCGGGCGTCGACCCACGCGTTCGACGCCGCCGCGACCTCGGGCCGCACCTCGACCGCCGCGACGCCCTGCGCGCGCATCGCGCCGACCGCCGCGGCGACGTAGGCCGCCTGCGACTCGATGATGTAGACCATCGACGAGTGGCCGACCCCCGTGTTCGGCCCGAGCATGAGGAAGAGGTTCGGGAAGCCGGGGACGGTCGTGCCGAGATGCGCGCGGGGGCTGCCGTTCCACGTCTCCGCGAGCGTGCGGCCGTCGCGGCCGCGCACGATCCCCGCGATCGGCATGTCCGTGACGTGGAACCCCGTCCCGCAGACGATCGCGTCGACCTCCAGCTCCCGGCCGCCCTCCGTCACGACGCCGCGCTCCGTGACGGCGGCGAGCCCCTCGGGGATCAGCTCCACGTTCGGCCGCGTCAGCGCGGGATACCAGCGGTTCGAGGGCAGGATCCGCTTGCAGCCGATCAGGTAGTCGGGCGTGACGGCGCGCCGCAGCGCGGGGTCGCGGACCTGCCGGCGGATGTGGCCGCGCGCGGCCCGCTCCAGGACGCCCATGAGCGGCGGCCGCTTGGCGAACCCGAGGACGAGGAGCTCGCGGCCGGCGTAGATGACCGCGCGCATGCCCTTCTGCGCGGCGGGCACGGCGCGGTACACCCGCCGCTCGCCCGCGCGGATGCGGCGGATGCGGTGGGGCAGCACCCACGGCGCCGTGCGCTGGAGGACGTAGAGGCGCGCGACCCGCGGCGCGATCTCCGGCACCACCTGGATCGCCGACGCGCCCGTGCCGACGACCGCGACGCGCTTGCCGCCGAGGTCGTAGCCGTGGTCCCACCGCGCGGAGTGGAACACGCGCCCGCCGAAGCGGTCGAGGCCGGGGACGTCCGGCCAGCGCGGCTCGGCGAACGGGCCGGCGGCCGACACCAGCACGCGCGCGCGGATCTCGCCCCGGCTGCTCTCGACGCGCCAGCGCGCCGCGTCCTCCTCCCACGCCGCGCCGGTGACCGCGCAATCCGTGCGGACGCGGTCGCGCACGCCGAACTCGGCGGCGACGCGCTGCAGGTACGCCTCGATCTCGGGCTGGCGCGCGTACGTCTCGCTCCAGCCGGGGTTGGGCGCGAAGGAGAACGAGTAGAGGTGCGAGGGGACGTCGCAGGTGCAGCCGGGGTACGTGTTCGCCCACCACGTGCCGCCGATCTCGCTTGCGCGCTCGAGCAGCACGACGTCGTCGACGCCGGCCTCGGCGAGGCGGATCGCGGTGCCGAGCCCGGAGAAGCCGGCGCCGATGATCACGACCTCCGCCTCGGCGGGGAGCGGGGGCGCCGCTCGGCGCGGCTCGGCGGGAGCGATGTCCAACACGCCTGCGGACGTTATCCGCCCCGCTCGCCGTGTCCGGCGGCAAGGGGTTCGCCGGCGCACCCGCCGCTCCGGCGCGCGCCTCGGGGTGCGGCCAGCCGCCCTGTCGCCGCGCGACCGCGCTTGGTAGCCTGCGGCCATGCGCCTGCGCTGACGCCCCTACCGCACGCCCCACGCCCGCCCGCACGGCGGTGCCCGCGTGCCAGTCCGGCCGTCCGCGCCATCCGGCACTCACGCCGATCGCCGCACCGCCTCGAAAGGTGCGGCGTGTGCGCGGACGGATCGCCCCGTCGAGTCCCGTCACGAGGAGTCCCGCATGCAGCGCCGTCCCGAAGTCCCGAAACGCCGCGCGGCCCTGCGGCCGTCGCCGCGCCACGTCCGCCCGACCGTGCCGGTGCGCCCGCAGCGCACGAAGCTGCCG
>DATMVH010000176.1:0-4242 GCA_035563395.1 Solirubrobacteraceae bacterium | reverse complement strand
CGACGCGAACACGAGCAGCGCCGGCCCGGCGGCGACGAGGTCGGCGGGCCCGGCCGGCCCGCCGGTCGTGCTGGGCAGGGCGAAGGACGGGGCGCGGGTGCGGGGCGCCGGAGCGGCCACGGTGAGACACCGTAGTCGCCGGCGGCGCTGCGCCGGTACTTCGAGCCGTTCCCGGCACCGCGCAGCAGCACAGGTTGCGAACTTGCCGCGGGCCGGCGCGACGTGACGGTCAACGGCGTGCTCGGCCCGCGCGGCGACGGCTACGTCGTCGGCAAGCGGACGGCAGCCTGCGGTCGGGCCGCGTGCTCCACGGTTGCTGCGGTACCGATCACCGGCACGTCGCGGACATATCGCCGCCTGGGACGCCGCCTGAGCCGACGGGAAGCCGGAATACGGCCGGGCATCGGAGGGTCTCTCGACCGACCGGCGGGCGACTGCCCGCGGTCCCTTGCGATCGACGACCGAGCAGTTGGATCTCCGTGGACGCAAGCCCTTCGCCCCCGCGAGCCGCTGCGATGGCCGGGACGATCATGGCCGACGAGGTCCGCCTCGCCGGCGGGGTGACGGGACAGCCGGCCGCCGCCGGCCCCGCCCTCGTGACGGCGTCCTTCCGCGACATGGTGTCGCGCGCCGAGATGGCGATCACCCGTACCGCTGCATCGGTCGCCTCGAGGCCCGCCCGCGCAGCGGCCGCGGCCGGCAGCACGCGGGCAGCGGCGTGCTCGTCGGGCGCTACAACCTGCTGACGGCGGCGCGCATCTTCATGGAGGACTCGGGCGGCTGGGAGGAGGCGCCGTTTCCGTTCTCCAAGTACCAGCACCGCTTCGTGCCGGCGTTCTGGCGCGGGCCCCGGACGCTCCCCGGGGTGCCGGCGAGCGAGCGCCGCGCACGGCTGACCGGGCGCGTGGTGACCGGCGATCGCTCGTGGGGCTTGAACGGCGGCGGCTCCGGCCGGGACCTCGGCCTGTCGGACATCGTCTACGGCTGGGACTTCATCCTCTGCGAGCTCGACCACCCGATGGCGACCACTACGGCGGCATGCCGGTGATCGCCGGCGGCAAGAAGCTCTACGAGCAGCGCCGCTGGATGTCCGTCGGCTACCCCAGTCGACCGCCGACGGCGAGGAGCCTTCGCGGCACAACGACGTCAAGGTGGTGGACGTCGAGGACGCCCGCCACGACAGCAAGGAGATCGAGCTCCACGACGCATCACGCATGGTTGGTCGGGCGGGCCGCTCTCACCTTCCACGAGGGCCAGTGGGTCGTGGGCGGGATCGCCTCGGGCCGGGAGTACGAGGGCCGTGGCCGATCGGCGACGGCACCACGTACGTGTTCGCCGGCGGCAAGCGCCTGCTGGAGATCGTCGAGCAAGGGCTATCGCGACTGGGCCCCCCAATCGCCCTGGACCGGGCCGGGCGGCAGGTTCACGAGTCCGCCGGCGGTGGTGTCGTGGGCGCCGAACCGGCTCGACGTCCTCGGGCTGGGCGAGGACAAGGCGATGTACCAGAAGACCTGGGACGGCTCGCAATGGCTGCCGTCGTAGGCGCCGACCCGGGACACCCGCGGCGCGCCCCGTCGCTCAGCGCCAGACCCCGCCGATGCGGGCGGCGGACGGCGGCGGGGAACCGGTTCGCCGGCGACGGCTAGCGTTCCACGCATGACTTGGACCGTCGACGTGCCCGAGACCGGGCGTCCCGCGCCGCCGCCGCTGCCGCACCCGCTCTCGGCGGCGGTCGCCGAGGCCCTCGCGCGGCCGGCGGTCCAGCAGCCGTCCTGGCCGGACCGCGACTACGTCGAGCGCGTGCGGGCGCTGCTGGAGACGGTGCCGCCGATCGCGGTCCCGACGGAGGTCGACCGGCTCCAGGCCCGGCTCGGGACGGTGGCCCGGGGCGAGGCGTTCCTGCTGCAGGGCGGGGACTGCGCGGAGACGTTCGCCGACAACACGGAGGCGCACCTGCGGGGGACGATCCGCACCCTGCTGCAGATGGCGGTCGTGCTGACCTACGGGACCTCGATGCCGGTCGTCAAGGTCGGGCGGATCGCGGGTCAGTACGCGAAGCCGAGGAGCTCCGAGACCGACGCCGTCGGGCTCCCGTCGTACCGCGGCGACATGATCAACGCGCTCGAGCCGACGGCCGAGGCGCGGCGAGCCGACCCGGGCCGGCTGGTGCGCGCGTACGCGAACGCCGCGGCGGCGATGAACCTCACCCGCGCGATCACCGGCGCCGGCCTCGCGGACCTCCACCACCTGCACGAGTGGAACATGGACTTCGTGCGCCGCTCGAGCGCGGGCGAGCGCTACGAGCGCGTCGCGACCGAGATCGACCGCAGCCTCCGCTTCATGTCGGCGTGCGGGGTCGACGACAGCTCGCTGCGCACGGTCGAGCTCTTCGCGAGCCACGAGATGCTCGTGCTCGACTACGAGCGCGCGCTGCTGCGGCCCGAGGGCGACCGCCTGTACCTCCTGTCGGCCCACCAGGTCTGGATCGGCGACCGCACGCGCCAGGTCGACGGCGCCCACGTCGCCCTGGCGGCGCTCGTGTCGAACCCGGTCGGCGTCAAGATCGGGCCGAGCGCCACGCCGGACGAGGTGGTCGGGCTCGTCGAGCGGCTGGACCCGGAGCGCGTCGACGGCCGCGTGACCGTGGTCTCGCGGATGGGCAACGACCTGGTCCGCGAGCACCTGCCGCCGATCGTCGAGGCCGTGAGCCGGACCGGTCGCCGGGTCGTGTGGCAGTGCGACCCGATGCACGGCAACACCGAGGAGTCGCCGAGCGGGCACAAGACGCGCCACTTCGACCGGATCATGGACGAGGTGGAGGGCTTCTTCGAGGTCCACCAGCAGCTCGGCACGCATCCCGGCGGCATCCACGTCGAGCACACCGGCGAGGACGTCACCGAATGCCTGGGCGGCGCGCAGATGATCTCCCACAGCGAGCTCGCGTCCCGCTACGAGACGGCGTGCGACCCGCGGCTCAACACCCAGCAGGCGCTGGAGCTCGCGTTCCTCGTGGTCGAGATGCTGCGCCGGACCGCGGCCTGATTCAGCGCTTCACCGCGCCGACGTCGCGAAAGGACGGCCGCATCGCGTCCAACCGCGCCGCCAGAATGCCGTCATGCCGGTGCTGCGCGACGGGCCGCTGGCCTTGCGAGCGTGGTCGGAGGACGACGCGCCGGCCGTGCACCGCGCGTGCCAGGACCCCGAGATCCAGCGGTGGAACCCGGCGGTCCCGCGGCCCTACCGGCTCGAGCACGCGCTGGCGTTCGTGCGGGGCGAGGCGGTCCCGGACGAGCTCGCGCTCGCGTTCACCGTCGAGGGCGCCGTCGCCGGCTGCATCGGCATGAAGCCCGTGCCGGATCGCATCGGCCACGTCGGCTACTGGTGCGCACCGGAGCATCGCGGCCGCGGATGGACCGCGCGGGCGCTGCGGCTGTTCGCCGCGCACGCCTTCGGCGAGCTCGGCGTCGAGCGGCTGGAGCTCGTGGCGGAGCCGGGAAACGCCGGCAGCCTGCGGGTCGCCGCCAAGGCCGGGTTCGTGCGCGAGGGCGTCCTGCGCGCGTACGTCCGCCACCCCGACGGGCGCCGCGCGGACGCGGTGATGCACTCGCTGCTGCCCAGCGACCTCCGCGCCTCGCGGAGCTGAGCGGCGGGCGGGGGCGGCGGGTTCCGGTCCGGATCCGGGTCCGTCCCGGATGAGGAACCCGCCGCCGGGGCGCAAGCTGCGGCCCAGACGACCGATCCCATCCGCCGGGCAGAGGCCCGCTACCGCGCCATGCTGCACGAGTTCGACGAGCGCCTTCGCGCGCTCGACCGGCGCATCGCGCAGGCGAAGGACCTCGCGGCGGCGGCCCGCACGCAGCCGCGT
The DNA here is from genome assembly GCA_035563395.1 of Solirubrobacteraceae bacterium. GTDB lineage: Bacteria > Actinomycetota > Thermoleophilia > Solirubrobacterales > Solirubrobacteraceae > DASQMT01. The sequence goes on along the minus strand of DATMVH010000176.1, from coordinate 377 downwards.
CGCCACCAGCGCGGTCCGTTCAGGTGGTGCCGCGCTGGACGAGCGAGAGCGGGTGGACTATCTCCACCGGATCCGGATCCTCGCCGCCGAGCTCCGACGCGAGCAGCGCGAACGCGTTCGCCCCCATCTCGGCGAGCGGCTGGCGCACCGTGGTGAGGCCGAGGATCTCCGCGAGGTCGATGTCGTCGAAGCCGATCACCGCCAGCTCGCCCGGCACGTCGAGGTTGTGGTCGGCGGCCGCCTGCAGGACGCCTGCGGCCTGGGTGTCCGAGGCGGCGAAGACGGCGGTCGGGCGCTCCGGGCTCGCGAGCAGGTCGCGGGCGAGGGTGCGCGCGCTCTCCCGGCCGTGCGGCCCGCGGCGGACGAGGGCCCGATCG
>DATMVH010000175.1:0-2880 GCA_035563395.1 Solirubrobacteraceae bacterium | reverse complement strand
ACGTGTTCGCGGCGCCCGTGCCGCGCGTCGCGGAGCTGCGGCTCGAGGTCGTCGGGCCGGAGCCCACGGCGGTGCGGCTGTCCGGCGCGGGCTTCGCCGCCTACGAGCCGCTCGACGTGGCCTTCGACGGCGTGCGCATAGCCGAGCGCGCGGCGACCGTCTCCGGGGCGCCGGCGGGTCGCGTCGCGGTGCCCGCCGGGACGCCGCCGGGAGCGCACGAGGTGTCCGTGACCGGCCGGGTCAGCGGTGCCGCGGCCGCGGCGACGCTCGTGGTGTCGGGCCCGCCGGTCCCGCGCTGATCACGCCGGCCGGTGACCCGCGTCGGTGCTGCTGCCGTCGACCGGGTTGAACCGCCAGTCGAACGATCCGTCGGCGTGCAGCGTGAGCTGCAGCCAGCCGTGCGTGTCGCTGAAGCGCGCGGCGATGTACGGCGGGCGGGACTCGAACGGGCGCAGCCCGATCCCGCCCGTCGACACCTGGAACGCGATCATCCCGTCCGGAACGCAGGCGTCGGCGGCGTCGACGGGGCACGACCGCTCGTAGTTGTGCTGGCTGCCGGACAGCGTGAACCGCACGCGGTACTTCCACATGACGTCGATCCACGGCTTGTGATCCGCCGCGCGGGTGTGGTGGGAGGTGTCCGACGTGAAGTACGGCTCGTGGTAGACGACCGCGAGGTGCCGCCCGGCCGCCGTCGCCGCGGCGAGGTCCTCGTCGAGCCACGTCGTGGCGCGCCGCGCGCGCGCCCGGTCGTAGCGCCACAGGGCGGAGGAGAGGAACGCCACGTGCCAGCGCCCGAAGTCGGCGGAATAGGGCTCGCCGTTCTCGATCCAGCCGCGCTCCTCGTTCACGCGCGCCTTCGTCGCGTCGCCGGGGCAGGCGCCGTTCATGAAGTCGTCGAAGTCCTCGTTGCGGCCCGGCTGCCAGTCGTGATTGGGCGCGGACACCCAGTACAGGCCCTGCTTGGTGCCACCCCACAGGGGCCTCCAGAAGTTGACGTAGTCCGCGCACCGCGCGACGTCGTACTGGAAGTCCCCGAGGCCGAAGAACGCGTCGACGGCACCGCTGCGGAGCGCCGCGGCGATGGCGGCGCCGTTCCGGCCGGACGGGCTGTCGGCGTCCGTGGTCTGGGGCGGGTTCATGTCGCCCACGGCGGCCACGACGACGTCGTCGTCCGGCGACGCGACCGTCCAGGCCCGCGTGGCCGGCGACGCGTCGGCGTTGCCCGCCGGGTCCGTGGCGCGGACGGAGAAGTCGTGCGGGCCCGCGGCGACCTCCGGGTAGTGGTGCGGGCTCCTGCACGGCGCGTAGGCGTTCCCGTCGAGCCGGCACTCGAAGGTGGAGCCCGGCTCGTTCGACGTGAACGAGAACCACGCCGACGTGCTCCGCGTCGTGCCGGCCGGCCCGGCGCTGATGGTCGTGTCCGGCGGCGTCCCGTCCCCCGAGGGGTCGCCCGCGCGGGTCACGACGACCAGCCTCGGGTGGTTCGGCGTGGGCTTCTCGCTCGCCTCGAAGCCGTACCAGCCGGAGTCGTCCGTCGCCAGCTGGAGGTTCACCTCGCCGGTCCCGGTCGCCGGCACGGCGCGCGTCACGTCCCACTCGGCCCAGCTGTCGACCCGGAGGTTCGCGCTCCTGCCCAGCCGCGCTCCGAGCGGGGGAGCGCTCGCCCAGGTGACGTCCGACTCCGTCCAGTCGCCGGTCGTCTCGTAGAGATCGGCTCCGCCCGTCGGCGGCGTCCCGGCCTCCACCCACAGCCGCAGCCGGGCGGAGACGACGGAGTGCCCGGCGGGGATCGTGACGGGCGCGAAGCGGAGCAGCGCGCGACGCGCGTAGGCCCGACTCCCCTGGGCGCTGATGCGGACGGCCGTGCCGAAGTTCGCTCCCGGGCGCGTGCGGTCGATGTAGGTGTCGGCCGCCGGCCGGACGGTCAGCACGTCGCGGCTCGCCGGCGCGGCGCCGTCCTGGCCGAGCGCGACGCCGACCGCGGCGACGGCCAGGGCCGCCACGAGCAGCGCGGTGCGCCGCGGCCTCACGAGCGTCCGCTCCCGCTCGCTCGGCGGTTCCGGCACAGCTCCGGCGAGGGGCGCACGCAGCTGTCGATGCGCCCGTGCACGGCTTCACCCGCAGGCGGCCCGGCCACCGTCCGACCCTACACAGCGACTCGCGCGCCGTCATGAGTGGCGTCTGGAGGCGGACTGACGGTGCTCGGCAGCCGCGTCGCAGCCCCGGCTACGATCGCGTCGTGTACGACCTCTCCGGACGCCTGTCGCTGTCCTTCGCGGGTCCGGATCCGGTCGAACGGGCCGTCAGGCGGCAGATGGATCCCTTCGCGCCGCAGCCCGGTGGGGGCCGGCGGGCCGACGTCGTCGTGGCGCCGGCCGAGGCTCCGGGCGGCGACGGTCCGCGCGACATCCAGAACCCAGCGGGCGACGGCGTGGTGACCGCCGCGGACGGCGCGCGACTCCGCCTCCTCGTCGGCGGGCGGGCCTGCGACGTTCCCGACCCGGCACGGGAAGGGACCGTCGCGGTCGCGTACGAGCCCGGGTTCCCCGTCGCGCCGCTGTTCCGCTCGCTGCTGCGCCCGGCCCTCCAGGTCGCCCTCCCGCCGCGGGGCGCCGTCGCCGTCCACGGCGCGGCGGTGGAGGTGGAGGGGCGCGCGGTGGTCGTGGCGGGCTGGTCGGAGAGCGGGAAGACGGAGGCGGCGCTCGCGCTGATCGAGGACGGCGCGCGCTTCCTGTCGGACAAGTGGACGGTGGTCGGACGCGACGCGGAGGCGTCGGCGTTCCCGATCGGCGTGGGCGTCCGGCGCTGGGTCCTCCCGTACCTCCCCCGGCTCGCGGCGGCGCTCCACGGTCGCGCGCGGGCGCAGGTCCGCGCGGC